>CAYPTG010000019.1:4793-15773 GCA_964413455.1 uncultured Mycobacterium sp.
CACTGGCTGCTTGCCTCGACCGTACCGGTAACCGGTCCCCGCCGTACCCGGCACCGCAGGATCACTCGCTCGGCAGCGACCCTAACAACCGACGGTCAGTCCACGGTGTCCCGGTAGGCATCGGCGTCCAGCAGCGTGGCCCAGTCCTTTTCCAGACTGTCCCCGTCGGTGTGCAGCTCCAGCAACCAGCCCTGCCCGTAGGGGTCGGTGTTGATCAGCTGCGGGCTGCCCTCCAGATCGGCGTTGACGGCAGTCACCGTCGCCGAGATCGGCGCGTACAGATCCGAGACCGACTTGGTGGACTCCACCTCGCCGAAGGTGTCACCGGCGGTCAGCGCCGCGCCGACCTCGGGCAGCTGCACGTAGACCACGTCGCCGAGCGAGGATTGCGCGAAGTCGGTGATGCCGACCCGGACGGTGTCGTCGCCGGTGCGGCGCACCCACTCATGCTCGGCGGTGTAGCGCAGATCGGCGGGAATGTCGCTCACGATGCTCCTCAGGTGGCCGGTTCAGGCACATTCGTTTCAGGCACATTGACGCCGCTGAGCGTATTGGGGCGCTATCGCCGCCGCAAGGTCAGACCGGCGACCCGCGGTGCTGCCGCGGCAACTGGCGCAGCACCAGCCTGACCTGCAGCAGATACAGCACCGCCGACCACAGGTACATGCCGGTGCCCCAAATGACGAACGCCCAGCCGCACGCGGCGATCGCCCGGTTCCAACCGAAGTCGCACTGCCCCAACAGAATCAGCGGGAAACCGGACATCAGTGCGAAGGTGGCCGCCTTGCCGATGTAGGTGACCGGCAACGCGGTGACCCCCCGGCTGCGCACCAGCGGCAGGGTGGCGGCCAGCAGCACGTCGCGGCCGAGCAATATCGCCACCAGCCACCACGGCACCACACCGGCCAGGGCCAGCCCGACCGGCACGGCCACCATGTAGATCCGATCCACCAGCGGGTCGAGCAGCTCCCCCAGCCGGGAGGACTGGTTGGCCACCAGCCGGGCGATCTTGCCGTCGGCCCAGTCCGAGGTGCCGCTGAACATCAGGATCGCGGTGGCCCAGCCGTAGGCATGCCGGGCCAGCAACAGGTACAGAAAGACCGGAACCAGCGCCAGCCGAATGGTGCTGAGGATGTTGGGGATCGTCAGCACCCGGCCGCGAATCAGCGGAACACCCCCGGCAAACTCAACGCGGAGAGCGTGTCGTCCCGCATCGGGTTGTCGTGCACCATGTAGGTCCACGTCGAGGTGGGGCGGGCGAGCTTGGACAGGTCCAGGCCCGGCTCGTCGGTCAGTACGTTGGCCGTCTCGAAGGTCTGCTGGGATGCTTCGATGGCGTCGGCGGCCAGGTGTCCGAACGCGTCGACGGCCAGCCGGTGGAATTCGTCGAGCGGATTCTGCCGGCCCAGCGCCCGCAGGTGGATGCTCTCCCGGATGTCGGAGAGATAGGCCAGGTGATCGGCCCAGCCGCGGTCCAGGTGATAGAGCATGATGCCGCGGCAGATGCGTTCCATGGCCGCCTCGGCGTCCTGCTGGGCGGCCTCGCCGTCGCCGAAGGTGGCGGTCAGGTCGGCGTAGCGCGCCGGGGCCAACTCGCGCAGCTCCTCCCGGGCGGTCGGGGTGCTCAGCAGGGTGTTGCGCCGGTCCACGATGATCGCCCGCTGCTGGGCGATCAGCTGGTTGTAGCGCCAGGTGTTGGCGTGCACGTCGAGCAGCCGTCCTTCGGCCACCCGCTGAGCGTGGTCGAGCAGGGCGTTGGCCTTCGGGTTGGTGACCCGGCCGGTTTCGTCGCATTCGGTGGGCAGCTTGCCGCTTTCCATGTGGGCGGCGACCAGGTCGTCCTCCCAGCTGGAGAAGAACACCGTGGAGCCCGGGTCGCCCTGGCGTCCGGCGCGCCCGCGCAGCTGGTTGTCCAGCCGCTCGGTCAGGTGCCGGCCGGTGCCGACGACGTGCAGGCCGCCCAGCTCGGCGACCTCGGCCTTCTGCGGGTCGTCGTCGGCGACGTCGGAGCCGCCCAGCCTGATGTCGGTGCCGCGTCCGGCCATCTGGGTCGACACCGTCACCGCGCCGAGTTTGCCGGCTTCGGCGATCACCCGGGCCTCTTCTTCGTCGTTCTTGGCGTTGAGCACCACCGCGGGTACCCCGCGGCGCAGCAGCCGTTCGTGCAGGTCCTCGGATTCGGCGACGTCCTGGGTACCCACCAGGATCGGCTGGCCGGTGCCGTGGGTGGCGATGATGTGGTCGATGACGGCGTCGCTCTTGGCCGCCGCGGTGACGTACACCCGGTCGGGCTCGTCGGTGCGCACGGTGGCGGTGTTGGGCGGGATGGGCGACACCCCGAGCTTGTAGAACTGGCGCAGCTGTTCGCCGGCGGCCAGCGCGGTGCCGGTCATCCCGCACACCGTGGGATAGCGGTTGATCAGCGCCTGCACGGTGATGGTGTCCAGCACCTCGCCGGTCTCGGTGGTCTCGATGCCCTCCTTGACCTCGACGGCGGCTTGCAGGCCGTCCGGCCAGCGTTGCAGCGAGGCGATCCGGCCGCGGGAGGCGTTGATCAGCTGCACCGCGCCGTCGCGCACGATGTAGTGCACATCGCGCTGCAGCAGCACGTGGGCGTGCAACGCCACGTTGACCTCGGTCAGCGTGGTACCGACGTGTTCCTCGGAGTACAGGTCGATGCCGCCGAGCGCCTTTTCCATCGCCTGGGCGCCGGCCTCGGTGAGGTGCACGTTGCGGTTGTCGGCGTCGGTGGCGTAGTCCCGCCCGGGGGTCAGCTCCCCCACCAGCCGCACGATCTGCAGCTTGGGGGTTTCCCGGTGTGAGGTACCGGCCAGCACCAGCGGGACCAGCGCCTCGTCGACCAGCACCGAATCGGCCTCGTCGATCAAGGCCACATCCGGGTTGGGTGAGACCAGATCCTCGACATCGGTGACCAATTGGTCGCGCAGCACGTCGAAGCCGATCTCGTTGACCGAGGCGTAGGTGATGTTGCACCGGTAGGCGGCCCGGCGTTGCTCGCGGCTGGAGTCGGCGGTGATCCAGCCGACGGTCAGGCCCATCGCCTCGATCAGCGGACCCATCCATTCGGCGTCGCGGCGGGCCAGGTAGTCGTTGATGGTCACCACATGCACGTTGCGGCCGGCCAGTGCGTAGCCGGCCGCGGCGATCGCCCCGGACAGCGTCTTGCCTTCGCCGGTGGCCATCTCCACGACGTCACCGGCCATCATCCGCAGCGCACCGAGCAGCTGGACGTCGAAGGGGCGCAGGCCGGTGGCCCGCTCGGCGGCTTCCCGGGCGATCGCCAGGAACTGTGGGATGTCGGGTGACTCGGCGAGGTCGTCGAGTTTGAGCAGCTGCGCGGCTTTGACCAGTTGGGCGTCGTCGAGACCCTTGGCCTTGTCATCGAACTCCCGGGACGCCTCGACCTCGGCCATCGACTGGGCCTTGACCTTGTCGGTGCTGGCGCCCAGCATGCGCCAGAACCCGCGGCTGAGCCGGCTCTGACCGGTTGCGGCGGTGGAACTGGATTTCGATGTCTTCGACGCGCTTCTTGCCACGGATCAACCGTACCCGCCCGGTGCGGTAACTTCCGTGGCGTCAGCCGTCACTGAGAAGAGAGCCCGATGGACGTTTTCACCCCGGCGCTGGACTGGGGGCACGAGCTCATCCCGTCACTGGTGTGGATCGCCCGGTCCTGGGCGATCACCGCGACGATCACCCTGGCCGTGCTGGTGCTGCTGGCGAAGTTCACCGTGTGGGGGCGCCAGTACTGGCGGATCACCCGGGACTACTTCACCGGCCGGGACGGCGTGCTGGTGTGGGCGTGGCTGGCGTTGCTTTTGCTGCTGACCATGGTCTCGGTGCGCATCACCGTGCTGCTGAGCTACCAGGGCAACGACCTGATGGAATCGCTGCAGGTGGCATTCACCGCGGGCGGCAAAGGCGACACCGCGAACCGCGACTACGCGATCCACGGCTTCTACACCTCGCTGATCATCTTCGGCATCCTGGCCACCATCTACGTCGGCCGGATCATGCTCGACATTTACCTCACCCAGCGTTTCATCATCCGCTGGCGGGCCTGGCTGACCGACCGACTCACCAACGACTGGCTCAACGACCGGGCCTACTACCGCTCCCGGTTCTGCGACACCAACTCCAACACCGACAACCCGGACCAGCGCATCCAGCTCGACGTCGACGTCTTCACCACCGGGATCGGCGGTCTGCCCAACCAGCCTCAGGTGAGCACCGGTGCCACCTTGTTGTTCGGCGCGATCGGGTCGGTGTCGACGGTGGTCTCGTTCGTGCCGATCCTGTGGACGCTGTCCGGTCCGCTGACCTTCTTCGGGTTCACCCTGAACCACGCGTTGTTCTGGATCGCGTTCGTGTATGTGTTCTTCGCGACCGTGGTCGCGTTCTGGATCGGCCGCCCGCTGATCCGGCTCAGTTTCCGCAACGAGGCCACCAACGCCGCCTTCCGCTATGCGCTGATCCGGCTGCGCGATGCCGCCGAAGCCGTCGGGTTCTACCGCGGCGAAAACGCCGAACGCTCGCTGCTGCGCACCCGCTTCGACTCGGTCATCGACAACTACCGGGCTTATGTTCGCCGCACCATCGGGCTTACCGGCTGGAACCTGTCGCTGAGCCAGATGCTGAGCCCACTGCCGCTGCTGGTGCAGGCCCAGCGGCTGTTCCGCGGCGAGATCAGCTTCGGCGACGTCACCCAGTCCTCCAGCGCATTCGGCAACATCGCCGACTCGCTGTCGTTCTTCCGTAACGCCTACGACCAGTTCGCCGCCTACCGGGCAGCCATCATCCGTCTGCACGGGCTGGTCGAGACCAACGAAGAAGGCGCCCGGATGGCCAGTGTCGAGACCGTCGCGAGCACCGACGGCTCGTTGGAGCTGTGCGGTGTAGAGGTCCGCACCCCTAGCGGTGCACAGTTGGTGGATCCGCTGAACCTGCGCCTGGATCCCGGCGACAGCCTGGTGGTCACCGGGCGCTCCGGCACCGGTAAGACGACGCTGCTACGCAGCCTGGCCCAGATGTGGCCGTACACCTCGGGCACGGTGCACCGCCCGACCGAGGACCACCAGACAATGTTCCTATCCCAGATGCCGTATGTGCCGCTGGGTGATCTGCGCACCGTCATCTCCTATCCGTCGGCGTGTTTCGACATTTCCGACGAGGTGCTGGCGCAGACGCTGCGCAAGGTGGCGCTGGGTCATCTCACGACGCGGCTCAACGAGGAACAGGACTGGGCCAAGGTGCTCTCCCCGGGCGAGCAGCAGCGGGTGGCGTTCGCCCGCATCCTGCTCACCCGGCCCAAGGTGGTGTTCCTCGACGAGGCCACCTCGGCGCTGGACGAAGGTCTGGAAAACGCGGTGTATGACCTGGTCCGCACCGAACTTCCGGACACCATCGTGGTCAGCATCAGCCATCGTCCCAGCGTCGACCGGTACCACGAGCAACACCTGGAGTTGCTCGGCGAGGGCGAATGGCGCCTCGGGAAGGTCGATTTGCTGTAATGCTGGGCCGGTCGGCACGGGTGGAGGTGAGAAGTCCATGGACCTGTACAAGCCCTCGCGCGACTGGGCCAACGAGATTCCCCAGTCGTTGTTATGGGCGGCCAAAGCCTGGGTGATCACCGCGATCGTGGTGGTCCTGGTGCTGGTGGCGCTGGTGCGTTTCACCAGCTGGGGCCGCCAGTTCTGGCGGGTGACCGGCGGCTACTTCCGCGGCCGGGACAGCGTGGTGGTGTGGGCCTGGCTGGGGGTGCTGCTGTTCTCGGTGCTGATCGCGGTGCGCCTCGATGTGCTGCTCAGCTACTTCAGCAATGACCTGTACTCGTCGTTACAGGTTGCCTTCGAGGGGGCCGGCGCGGGTAACACCGCGGTCCGCGATTCCGGGATACACGGCTTCTGGCGGGCGATCTTGACGTTCGGGCTGATCGCCCTGCTGTATGTCGGGCGTCAGGTGGTCGACATCTATCTGACCCAGCACTTCATCATCCGTTGGCGGGTATGGCTGACCCACCGGCTCACCGGCGATTGGCTCGGCGACGAGGCGTTCTACCGGGGCAAGTTCCTGTCCAACCCGGTCGACAACCCCGACCAGCGCATCCAGATCGACATCGACGCCTTCACCACCAACACCGGCCAGGGCACCAACACTCCGACCGTGGGAACCACCACCACGCTGCTGTTCGGCTGTATCAACTCGATGGTGTCGGTGGTGGCGTTCACCCCGATCCTGTGGCAGCTGTCCGGGCCGCTGACCATATTCGGATTCACCCTGAACCATGCCCTGTTCTGGATCGCGCTGATGTACGTGTTCGCCACCACGGTGGTGGCGTTCTGGATCGGCCGACCGCTGATCCGGTTCAGCTTCCGCAACGAGTTGACCAACGCCGCGTTCCGCTACGCGCTGGTGCGGCTGCGGGACGCCTCGGAGTCGATCAGCTTCTACCGCGGCCAGCACGCCGAGGAAACCGTGCTGCGGTCCCGGTTCCGCGACGTGATCGACAACTACCGCGGCTTCGTGACGCGCAGCCTGGCGCTGCTGGGCTGGAACCAGTCCATCGGCCAGCTCATCAACCCGCTGCCGCTGATCGTGCAGGCCCAGCGACTGTTCAAGGGCCAGATGACCTTTGGTGACGTGACCCAGTCGGCCAGCGCGTTCAGCAATGTGCACGATTCGCTGTCCTACTTCCGGGCGGTCTACGACTCGTTCGCGTCCTACCGGGCCACCATCATCCGGCTCGACGGCCTGGTCATCGCCGACGAGCAGGCCCGCGAGCTGCCCCGGGTACATGTGGAACCCAGCACGGACGGGGCACTGGAACTACGCGAGTTAGAGATTCGCAATCCGGCCGGAAAGCAGCTGCTGGACAAGCTCAGCATGCGGCTGGAGCCCGGCGAGTCGCTGGTCATCACCGGACCGTCAGGCTGCGGGCGGACCACTTTGCTGCGCAGCATCGCCCAGCTGTGGCCCTACACCACCGGCACGCTGGTCCGTCCCGGCGGGGACGATGACGCGATGTTCCTGTCCCAGGTGCCCTACCTGCCGCTGGGTGATCTGCGGGCGGTGCTGAGCTATCCGCACCCGATCGGCGACCTGACCGATGACGAGTTGACTCAGGCGCTGCACGACGTGTCGCTGGGGCATCTGGCCAACCGGCTCAACGACACCGAGGACTGGGCCAAGCTGCTCTCACCGGGTGAGCAGCAGCGGGTGGCGTTCGCCCGGGTACTGCTGCACAAGCCGAAGCTGATATTCCTCGATGAGTCCACCGCCGCGCTGGACGACGGTAACGAGTTCGCGCTGTACCGGCTGGTGCGCACCCGGCTGCCGGAGAGCATCCTGGTGTCGGTCACCCACCGCAACACCGTCATCCAGCACCACAACCATCATCTGCACCTGGTCGGCGACGGCCGCTGGGAGATGCAGGCTACCCCTGAGCCGGTGCCGGTTTAGTCGAGCCGGCGGCGGCGTTGACCACCGAGCCGGTCGTATCGGTGTCCCCCCAGTCCCGACCCTCGCGGAGGTCCGCCAGCACCTGCTGGCCGGTGGCCTGCCAGGACACCGCCGCCGGCAGCTGGCCCCAGGTGCTGTTGAACAGGCCGACCAGCGCGGCGGTGCCGTCCGGCGCCAGGGTGTACACCGGGCCGCCGGAGTCACCTTTTTGGCTGACCACGCCGTTGTTCATGGTGAACCAGCCGTTGTTCACCCGTTCCACGGTGCCGCAGCTCTCCCCGCTGACCACGCCGAAGTGGCAGATCGGCTGGCCGGCGGCAGGGGCGGCGCCGGGCTCGACGGTCAGCGAGCGGCCGCCCGGCAGCACGGTGCTGACCGTAACCTCGGAGGCCAGGGTGATGGTTTCGTAGTCGGAGATCACCTGGTCGGTGCGCACTACGGTGCCGTCCGGGGTGTTGTCCCGGGCCACCCCCACGGTGCCGATGAACCGGCCCTCGCGGTCGGTGACCGTTCCGGTGCCGCGGCAGTGGCCGGCCGAGTAGCCGATGCGCTGCACCGGATCGGCGTAGCCGAGCGTGCAGACGGTGCTGCCCTGGCGGATTTCCATTCCGGGGAAGACAGCGACGCCGGTCTCAGCGGGGGCGGCCGGGGTCAGCGCGGCCAGTGCGGCGCCGGCAGCGGTCGCGACAACCAGGGGATACAGAAAACGGGCCACCGTACACCTCGATCGGTCGGCGACCCGTCAACGACGCGGTCGCAATAGCGTGTCGAGTTGTGTATCGGCGGGGACCGCCGATCGTTACCGATTCGCTATTGACGACCGCGTCGTCCCGGAGAGTTACTCAGGTCAGGGAATGCTGATGACCTGGCCGACCTCGATGTGATCGGGGTTGGCGATGTTGTTGGCCTTGGCCAGTTCGGTGTAGCGGTCCCCGTCGCCGTAGAACTTCTTGGCGATGTTGAACAGCGTGTCACCGGCGGCCACGGTGTAGCTCTTGGTCTCGTTGGCGACCGGGTTGAACTCGACGGTCTCTTCCTTGAGCGGCGGCGGCGGGGCGTCGGTCTCGGTGCGGCTCGACCAGGCCACACCGTCGGCCGAGTAGAGCACCACGTTGCGATCATCCTGGAGGACCAGCCGGACGTCCTTCTTGCCCTTGGTGTCGGTATGCCAGACCGGCTTGTCACCGGCGTAGACCACGAAGTTGCCGTCCGTCTGCACCTCGGCGCGATCGGCGCTCTCACCGTTGGTGCCGGTGGCCCAGACGGCCTCCCCGCGGGCGGCCAGGACGAGGTTGCCGTCGTCCTGCAGCGTCAGGGTGTAGGCGCCGTTGCTGGACGTGAGCGCATCGCCACGGCCCAGCTTCTGTCCTGCGTTGAGTGTGTCTCCCACGACTGTTTCTAACCTCCTGTATCGCCGCCCAGGGTGCGGGCGGGCGTTCGCGAGCCTACTGGAAATCTCCGCCGCCGGCAGATGCCCCCCGACCGGGCCGTGCGGGCCGGCCCGCTACTTGGTGAAGCGGGCCAGGATCGGCCCCAGGATCGCCAGGATGAACACGTACGGGGTGGCCACCGCGGCCAGTTGGCCGCCCACACCGGCCCCGGCCAGACCGATGATGACCAGCGAGAACTCTCCGCGGGCCACCAGTTCGGCGCCGGCGCGACGCTGGCCGGCCTTGGCCGCGCCCTCACGGCGGGCGGCGTAGGCGCCGGTGATGATCTTGGTCACGGCGGTGACCGCGGCCAGGGCCAACGCGAACGGCAGCATCGGCAGCAGCGAGCCGGGGCTGACGGTTAGCCCGATCGCCACGAAGAACACCGCGGCGAACAGGTCGCGCAGCGGGCCCAGCACGGTGCGGGCGCGTTCGGCGGTGTCGCCGGTGAGTGTCAACCCGACCAGGAACGCGCCGACCGCGGCCGAGGCGTGCAAGTGCTCGGCCACCGCGGACACGATCAGAGTCAGCCCGAGCACCCGCAGCAGCAGCTGCTCGGCTTCGGGGTGGCCCAGCACCCGGCCCACCTGCTCACCCCAGCGATAGGACGCCAGGAACGCGAAGCCCAGCGCACTGAGCGCCACCATCATCCACAGCAGCGCTTCGGTGGCGGTTCCGCCGGCGGCCATCACCGACAGCAGCGGCAGGTAGGCGGCCATCGCGAAGTCTTCGAGCACCAGCACCGACAGCACGGCGGGGGTTTCCCGGTTACCCAGCCGGCCCAGGTCGCCGAGCAGGCGGGAGATCACCCCGGAGGACGAAATCCAGGTGATGCCGGCCAGCGCCAGGATTCCGGCCGGGTTAAGTCCGAGCAGCGCCCCGGCGATCGCCCCCGGGACCGCGTTGAGCACCAGATCGACGCCGGCCGAGGGCAGGTGGCGGCGAAGGCTGGCGGTGAACTCCACGACCGAGAACTCCAGGCCCAGGGTCAACAGCAGCAGTACCACGCCGATAGAGGCGCCGGTGGAGACGAACTCCGCCGCGTCGGCCACCGGGGCAACCCCGCCGGTGCCGAGGAACAGCCCGGTCAGCAGGTACAGCGGGATGGGCGAGAGCCCATAGCGCCGCGCGGTCGATCCGAAGATCGTCAGCACGACCAGGATTGCTCCCAATTCCAGGAGCAACCCGCTGGAGACTGCCACGACTACGTCTGGTCGACGAGCTGCCGGACCGCGGCGATACCGTCGTCGGTACCGATGACCACCAGAACGTCGTTGCCGCGCAACGGCTCGGCCGGGCCCGGTGAAGCCAACACATGCTCGCCGCGGACGATCGCGACGATGGACGCCCCGGTGCGGGTCCGCGCCTGGGTGTCGCCCAGCAACCGTCCGTCGTAGCGGGATCCGGGTGCCACCGGAACCTGGCCGGCGCTGAGCCCGGGCACTTCTTTGGTCAGGTTGGCGTAGCCCTCGACCATCCGCGGGGCGCCCAACAGCTGGGCCATCGCATCGGCTTCCCGGTCGGTCAGCCGGAACACCCGTCGGGCGCTGTCCGGGTCGTCGGCCGACGAGCAGACGAACACCTCGAATTCACCGCCGCGGCGGGCGATTACCGCGATCCGGTCGCCGTCCCGGTTGTCGAACTCGTAACGCAGCCCCACGCCGGGCAGCTTGGTCTCCCTCACGTCCATGCCCATTAGCTTGCCGTAACCCCCGGTGCGGCAGACAAGGGGCCGGTGGGTCGTGGCCGGGCGACCCACCGGGCACCTGCGGGTGCGATTTCGGCGACGCCGATTCGGGCGGCCGAGCAAGATGACAGCCATGGCGCAAACGTTGCTGATCACGTTGGCCGACCGGCTCGGGGTGGCCTGCGGCTATCAGGACTGGTCCGGTAGTTGGGTAAGTGTCGACCCGGCGACGACGGTGGCGGTGCTGGCCGCACTCGGTGTGCCCGCCGACACCGAAGAAGCTTGTGCCGCTTCGCTTCTGGAGCTCGATCGACGGTACTGGGCGCGGGCACTGCCGGCCACGATCGTCGCCCGAGAAGGCACCGAGGCGTCGTTCTGGGTGCA
>CAYPTG010000020.1:0-15630 GCA_964413455.1 uncultured Mycobacterium sp.
CAGCTCAGTGAAACAGGAACCCACCGGAGCCGGCCGAAGGCCTGCAGGAGGAATCTCCGTCCTTAAGGGCGGAGAGGACGTCAAAACGAGGTCCGTCCGCGCACAGTCGAATCGACGCACCGTGAGAGAGCACCGCCTGTGAGGAGTGTCCCGGCCTGGTCGGCCACACCTTCGAGTGGGATGACCGATGAGCCGACTAGCTGACGGTGGCCGCATTCCTCGACGCGATCGACGCCTGGGACAACGGCTAGTCGTCGTCCCCGTCGGGTACTGATCCCGGCGCCGGCACATCCAGCGGGTGACGTTGCACCGCCCCCCGGCGCGTCATCCTCCGGTCGCGGTCATCGAGCGGTTTCAACATCAGGTCGAGGTAGGAGTTGACGTCCTCCTCGGCGGCGGTGACTCAGCGCGCCTCCTCGGCATCGTTTCCGATCGCCGGAAACCGGCGTTGCCGGGCTAACCACCACCGGGCTAACCACCCACTGGCGGTATCTGCTGCGCCAGAAGAACTTTCAGCGCTCGGCGGGACCGGGCTCGGGCGATAAGGCCATGGCGCTATCTCGTCGCGACCCTGACCCGAGTTGGGGCCCGAAAACCGCTGCGCCCCCGCGGCGAGAGGCGAATTGCCATGAGCGATCAATTCCGCTGTGGCACCACAGTTCCCAAAAAACAGGGCTCTTTAAACGTGTCACCCGGGGATGCGATTCCCGAGGTCGGTATGAACGGAGTAACTCAGGAAGGCGTGAATCGGGGGCACTGTGGATTACAGCCAGGGAGCTGTCGGGGTAGCCGCGCATCGCGGCGGCCGAGAGCAGGCACGTGGTGGTGCGGGGATGTGCGAGCAGCGCAGCGGTATTGCAACTCCAGTTAGGGTTGCCGCCGCCGTTGCCGACCATTTGAGTTCACGGGGCTACGACTGGATGACTGAGCGCGATCTACAGTCAGCGGTCGCGGATCGGCTGTGCGAGCGGTTCGAAGTCAGCCGCGAGAAGGCGTTGTCACGTCGGGATCGCCCGGATTTCCTCGTCGCGGGCACGGGATTCGACGTGGCGGTTGAGGTCAAGGTGAAGGGGCCGCGCAACGCTGTGCTCCGGCAGCTAGGGCGGTACGCGGCGCACGGCGAGGTGGGCGCTGTGGTGTTGGCCTCAGCGCGGAGAACGTTGTTGGCGGGTATCCCGTCGATGATTCACGGCAAGCCGGTGGCGGTCGCCTTGTTAGCGGGGGAATTGTGAGAGGCCGGGTTGTCGGGACGATCAGGCATGTGAGTGGCCGCTGGACAGGCGGCCGACCGGTGACGGCCGAGTGGGCGATCGACGCTGAGCCTGACGTGGTGATCCGACTTAAGCGGATACTGCCGTCGATCCGGCCAGGGCGGGCGCAGACATTGTTCGCCTCTGATACGGAGCAGATCGGTCGTGAGCTTCAGTGGATCACGACGCGGTGGAACTTCGCTATGTCAGACGAGGACCGGGCGCGCCTGGCTGGCCGATCTGCTGAGGATCAGGCGCGTGAGGAGTTGGTGGCCGGGGTTCTCGCGGGTAGCGCTCCGGTTGTCCGAGGGCGGGACTGGCTGCGGCCGCGGGTAGTTCTTCGCGGCTATCAGCGGGTGGCCGCGGATCTGGCACACGCGTCGAAGGCGTTGTTGATCGGTGATGAACTTGGCGGGGGTAAGACGGCCATGTCGTTGGCGGTGCTGGAGGACCCGGCCGTGAGGCCCGCGTTGGCGGTCATCCCGACAGGGCTTGGGGGGCAGTGGCTTCGGCAGTTGGAGAAGTTCTATCCGCAGCTCAATGGGTATGAGTTGCGAACAACGAAAGCTGATGAGGAGTTCCCCAAACTGTGCGGCCCGGACGGACAGATCGGGTATGACTTGATTTTGGTCAACTACGCCAAGCTGGCGGCGTGGCGGTATCACCTTGCGGGCAAGGTGCGGTCGGTAATTTTCGACGAGGTCCAGGAACTGCGCCGCCCGGACTCTCAAAAGTATGCTGCGGCTTCGCATATCGCGTCGCAAGCTGCGGTCAGGGTGGGGCTGTCGGCGACGCCTATCTATAACTTCGGCGGGGAGATGTTCGCCGTCATGGACTGCCTGAGTCCAGGAGGCTTGGGGCATCGTAGTGAGTTCATGCGTGAATGGTGCGGCGGAACAAGTCATTACGCGCCGGATGTGGGCACGATGGCCAAGGTTCGCGTCGATAACCCGGAGGGGTTGCGCGCCCATCTTGAGGGCCGTGGCTTGTATATCAGGCGGACTTTGGAGGAGATGGGAATCGACATCCCTGGTGCGTTTCCGATTGAGCAGGTCGTGCCGTCGGACGCCGGGAAGTTCGAGAAACTGTCTGGCAATGCTGTGGAGATGGCGAAGCTGATTCTCTCCCAGGAGGCTTCAAATTCCGAGAAGTGGCGCACTGCAGCGGAATTGGATTGGAGACTACGGCAGGCGACCGGGATTGCTAAGGCGCCGTTCGTTGCGGACTTCATGCGGATGGTGTTGGCCAGCGAGGAGAAGGTTGTCCTCTTCGGTTGGCATCGTGCCGTGTATGACATCTGGATGGAGCGCCTTGATGAGTTCAAGCCGGTGTTGTTCACTGGAACGGAATCGGCTGCAGGAAAAGCGAATTCACTCAAGCGGTTCATCAGTGGGGAGTCTCGTGTTCTGATCATGTCGTTGCGCTCCGGATCGGGTGTGGACGGGCTGCAGCATGGCATGCCGCCTCGACGCTGGCGTTCGGGGAGCTGGACTGGTCGCCGGGAGTGCATAGGCAGTGCATCGGCCGTCTCGACCGCGACGGACAGAAGCGCAAGGTCCGGGCCTACTTCCTCACCAGCACCGAAGGCTCGGACCCTCTTATGATCGACACCCTCAACATCAAATCGATGGAATCGAAGAGGCTGACCGGGGCTACCGACCTTTTCGGCGCCAAGCCCGCCGACGCGGCGATCAGCCAGACCCAGAGCAGGCAGCTGGCCATGGCGGTCCTTCGCCAGGCCGGCGTGATTCCTGCCGATGCAGCGCCCGACGCGCGGGAGTCGGCGTGAGGAATGTTCCCGGGCTCGGTGTTCGACTGGAGGGCCATAGGGATGCCGAAATGCGTTCGCCGGAGCCGGTGCGGGGCTGGCGAGTCCCCGCCCACCATGTGACCGCGTTCAAGGTCGGCATAGACCGCGCCAACAGGCGGCTGGCTCGCAGCGGGCTCGCCGCCCGCTTCGATGTCGTCTACGCGGACTGCTATATCGCGCGGTGCGCACCGCCGCGCCCAGGGCATAGCGGTCGTCTGGATGTCTACGAGCCGTGGGTGGCGGCAACACTGACCAGGCCACTGACCCTGACGCACGGCCATTTCACGTTCCTCGCTGTGTTGATCCGCGAGAAGGTTGGGGTCACTGTCCATCGGGTTCCTGGCCAGGATTTGGGCGACCATTCCCGTCAGGACGACCTGACTCGCTGCGACCACTGCGGTCTTGCTGGGCACCGCTCACGGCTCTATCTGATCAGGGATGAACGTTCCGGCACGATCTCGCAAGTCGGCCACTCGTGCGTTGAGTCCTACACGGGGTTTTCGCGGAAAGGCCTGTGGGCGTTGACCTTCGACCGGGACCTCCAGAACAGCATTTCCGCCAAGCATGCCGCAGACGGGTTCAGGCCCCAGGATTACAGCCTGCCTGTCGACGTCGTCCTCTCCTACGCATTTGCCCACTCCGACAGAGGGCGCAGCTACGTGCCGGTGACGATGTCGGCCCGTGGTCCCTCGACTGTCGATCGAGTCCGGGCGTCACTGTTCGCCGACTACGACACGATGAGTAAATCTGACCGCTACTACTTCATCGCCAAAGCGGGCGAAGCCGCGGACTGTCTCGCCGACAAGGACTTGATCGCCGCGATCAAAGCATCGGTAGCGACGATCGGTACCAGCGCCACTCTCGACGCCCTGGACTTGGCGGCCATCCTGGCCGACGGCAAGGTCGCAGACCCGGACCTCGACCTCCTGGTGTCCCTGGTCAAAGTCCATGCCCGCGCTCAGCATGACGGCGGTGCCGGCCAGGCCCCATCTTCGGCCTCCGCTGGATTTCTGGAAGGGATAGGTAAGCGGATCACTGGCGTCACTGCTACGGCAACGACCGTTGTACACCGGGGGGCGGCCGGCACGATGCTGATTGCGGTCACCGACGACGGCCATATGATTCTCTGGCGGGCACACAAACCCGTCGATATCTACACCGGTCAGCGGTTCGAATTCGCTTCCGCCACCGTAAAAGCGCACGAAACCTACCGTGGAGTCGATCACACCGTCTTCGTCCGCCCAGTCAAATTCAAAGTCTGCCGCCGAACGCCGCCGCACCGCGCCCTCGTTGGCAACACCTCAGGACAACCGCTATGAAAACCGGCAAGCTATGAAGACAACCTTGAAGGACTGCTGGATCTGGCTGCCTGCGGCCGGGCCGCGGCGGCCACTAACTCTCCATTCGTCGATCCCGTTGCGGGGGCCAGAGTGGCGAGGCTCATCAAGGAATTCGACGAGGACTGGGCCTGGCAGTGTCCAGGAGGTCGCTGGCCTGCCCGGCCTGCCCTGGCTCTATGCCAGCGAACTGGAGACGTTGCTGGCCGCCGAACGTGCCGAGTTCGCCCATATTGTCCAACAGGCATAAGAGCGTGTCGCGCCGCTCGACACACACCCCCGTGGGCTGGGACAATCGTTGCTGTAACGCAGCAACTCCGCGGATGGCACTGCGCGGGGCGGCCTCGTCCGTCGTCCTGTTTCGCGGCGGCCGGATTACAGATCAAACGAGGGGACGTGCACAGAAGTGGACACCATGATCCAGATCAACGGATGCTCGGCGGCTCCGGAGCGCGAGGCCAGAGCCGACGTCCGATCGGTGGACGCCCAGTCTGCCGAGTCGATCATCGACAACCGCGAGATCCAGCCGGAGACTGCGCTAGCCATCGCGTCGTGGTGGCAGTCATCGGGAACGGTGGGCAGTGTCCTCGCCGGCTTCGCCAGTGGCGCCGCCGTCGAAAGACGCGCACTGCTGGATGACATCACACGCACGAGAGCGACGGCCGGCTATATCGCGCCGCATGATCAGATTGCTTTGGACTGCCTGTGCACGTTTGTCATCCACTACGGCGGCCAGTGACGGCTACTCTGCGGACCGTTAGGCGGCGCGCGTCGATCACCCATTCGCGCCGGCAAAATCAGACCGCCGCCGACGTGTCGATCGGTGTCCGGAATCCGGGTTGTGCTTACCGTGGCGTCAGTCTCGTTCTCGTGACCGCGGAGGTGATGGCCATGGATTGGTGGGTGTGCGATGGCGGTGGTGCGATCGTCGGGTTCGTCGCGGACGCGGGCAGTGCCGATGCGGCGCTCCGCCGCGTCGCGGACGCGGAACCGTCCTGGTTCGCCGTTCCCGACGATCGGGAGGCCGGCCCAGCCCGACGGGTCCAGGCTGCGTGACTGCTGGGCATCCGCTCGGCGGGTCGAGCCCAGGCTGACGGCGAGAGCAGCCGCGGTGGCTTGTCGGCCCATTGTTCAACCGCGAGCGGTTGAACAAGATCAATGTCGGACCCCTGGAATATGGTGCGGGCTGTGAAGCTGGTGTTCTTGGACTGCGAGACCACGGGAGTGCACCGTGGATATCGGGCATGGGAGATCGCAATGATTCGCCGGGAACCGGCAGGAAGCGAGTCTGCAATCACGATCTTCGTGGCAGTGGAAGATCTTGACCTGCCGCACGCCAGTGCCGAGGGGTTGGCTATCGGCGGATTCGACACCCGGCACCCGGAGTTCGGTGCTCCGTTGGGGCCGGGTGAGATCCACGTCAGTGAGCGTGAGGCTGCCCATCTGGTTCGCAAGTGGACCGATCGGGCGCTGGTATTCGGTGTCAATCCCAGCTATGACACCGTCTGTCTCGACGGCCTGTTGGCGCGGCACGGGATAGCCTCGACGTGGTATTACGCCCCGCAGGACATCTGCGCGATGGGCTATGGGTATGTACTGAAGGGCAATCCTGATCCGCCGCGCAGTAGCGAGGCGTTGTCCCGGGCGTGTGGGGTGGCGCCGCCGGCTCCCGAGGAGCGCCATACGGCTATGGGTGATGCGCGGTGGGTGCGGCGCTGGTATGACCAGCTGCATCAACGGCAGGTAGCCGCTTGAGGCCTCGCCCGGCGTGACGCCGACGTCAGTGGCTCGCTGGAGCGCCGGGGCAGTCGCTGTAGCTGTCGATTGGGTCGACAGGTAAAAGTCCGCACCGTTCGCATGTTTGGGCGCCCGTGAATCTGCCGTATTGCCAGGTGTGTGGGCTTGTCTGCTGTGCGCGGGTGGCGTCGACTTCCTGGCACCATTGGCAGCTGGTTTCGCCGTCGACGGTCCGATTCCCGCACTGGCACTTCGCTATTGAGGCGCTCATGACCTAGTCGCTCTCTTAATGCCGTCTGCGCGCTTGGCTCCGTGGAAGCTGTCGCCGGGGATTACGGTCCAGCCATGGTCGGCGGCGACCTGGGAACTTTCGGTGCGGTCGCTGTGTGGGTTCGTCATTGACGGATTTCTCACCTTCCTGGGAACCTTTAGGGGTGGTCGAGTTCGGGCCGCCACCCGGCTAGGGCGGCGCGCTGGAGTCGAGTGATGAATTCATCGACGGTCCCGGCGTACTCCGTACTGGGGGATGATCCGCGGGACGGTGGTGTGTGCCGCACGGCTGCGGTGATGATCGCTTCGGTGAACATCTCATGCCAATTGTTGTCGCCGCATCCCGGGTTGTTAGGGGCTTTGGGGGCGAGGTGTCGGAGCCCCAATTGTGCTGGCACATAGAAGGAATTGTCGCTGAGGCAGTCCCGTAGTGTCGCGATCTGTTCGGCGGTGATGATGCCGCGGAGGGCGATTTGCCCCCATACTTTGCGATTAGATGCGTCCCGGTGCAGTACCGGGATGTAGGTTAGGCCGGCCACCGCGGTGGACGTGGTCATGACAGGCTGGTTCCCTCCCTTTGGGTGGTGTTCGTGAGGCGATTGTGTGGCACAACCCCATCCTGGGACTGGGGTGACACGAATCGGCTTACGCCCTTGTGGGCACCTCTGTCTTGTCGGCCTGCCTGGAGGCCGGTCAGGCGGCCCTGCCGCGCAGCAAGGCGGCGGCCATGGCGGCCAGTGCATCGTTGATCAATCGGGGTCGCTCGAGGGGCAGCATGTGGCCCGCCCGGGCGGCGGTGAGCAGCCGCGCCTTCGGGAGGTGCTTGCACAGGGTGAGGGAATGCTGCAGCGGGGTCACCGGGTCGGCCTCTCCGCAGGCGACCAGACAAGACAGATCTTTCAGGGTCGCCAACCCGGCTGTTTCGTCGTGATCGCGTAGCGCGGAAAGTATTCCGATCAGTGCCCGGATGGAGACGGTGTCGCTGCGGTCTGCGGTTCGGGTCACCGGTACCCCCAGGGCGGGACCTGCTGCGGCTCTGACGATGTTCCAGGCGCGGTGGGTGATCCGCGGCGCATAGTCAACGATGTGTTCAAGCAGGGGGACTGCGGGGGTGTTTAGGGCGCGGCCGAGTCCTGCGGTGGCCAGTTGGCAGGCGGCGGTGGAGATGAGGCCGACGCCGGCGAGTCGGCCGGCTATGGCCGGCTGGTGGTGGGCCATGGCAAGGATGGCCATGCCTCCGAGGGAGTGGCCTACGGCGACGACCGGTCCGTGCGGGCAGGTGCCGGAGATGACGGTGGCTAGATCCGCTCCGATTTGGGCGATGGTGTATCCCGTGGGCAGTCCTCTGGGTTCATGGGAATTCCCGTGGCCTCGCTGGTCGTAGAACACGAGATGGGTTTGCGCCCCGAACAGGCGTGCGAAATGTCGGCATTGCGGCGTCCAGACGTGGTGGGACAGAGCCAGTCCGTGGGAGAAGACGATGTTCAGGGGTGCATCCGTTGGCCCTGTTTGTGACACGGCCAGGGGTGTTCCGTCTGTGGCCTCCACGAAGCTGTGCCGGTCCATTCGCTGCCCCCTGTGAGGGTTGCCTTCGGGGGCGATGTCGCCCTCCTGGAGTGATCGTGGCACCGCGGTGCTGCTGCCCGGGGTGTTGACTGTTGTGTCGGGGCGGGAAGTTTCTACGGGTCGCACGCACTGGAAATTTCCCGGGCCGGCCCCGTCGGAAGGTCAACGGATGGAACGCATGCTGCTGCACCGGCCTGGCCGCTAACCGGGCTTCAAGTCGTGTCACCTTGAGAGGTGACCTGGGTGCGCCCATAGGATCTGCGGCTATGTGGATCGTCGAACTGGGGCGTATCGGGGCACGACTGGGTGAACCGGCGACGGAGACGTTGGAGCGAATGTCGGCGCCGTCGCGTGAGTTGGCTGAGCGGGCCGCCGCCGCCGCGCTTTCGGCGCGGGGTGTGCCGGCGTCGACGGCGGTGGAGATGTCACGGATGGCCGGGTATAGCTGGTGTGATGATTTCCCCTCTCGGTTGGCTGTAAGGATTGCCGTGAGGGAGTCACGCAACGAGAGGGGATCGTGATGGCTTTTCGTCTGGACATCGCCACCGACAACGACGCGTTCATGGAGGATCCGGGCGGGGAAGTCGCTCGGATCCTCGGTGATGTGGCCGCCGCGGTTGAGGGGGGTAAGCGGCACGGGAAGACGTTCGATATCAACGGTAATTCCGTGGGGAATTGGACACTGGAGTGATCGGGGTGCGGGCCGGCGTGGGCGCCAAGGAGGGCCGCGCAGCGGGCCTGTTTGCGCTTCCCTGGCGCCCGGCCGTGCTGCGGGGCGCGCGGGGAGTGAACCCTTGGTACCGGCGGGCTTCGGCGGTTCTGCTCTGCTGTGTCGCGGCTGCTGTTGCGGCGCCGGCTTCTCCGGCGATGGGCGACCCAAGCGTGGCCGGTATGACGGTGTTTCTCGATCCTGGGCATGCGGGATATAACACGCCGGCCTTTAACACTCGGCAGGTTCCGAATGGCCGCGGCGGGACGAAGGACTGCCAGACCTCCGGCACTCAGACCGCGCGAGGCTACTCGGAGTCCGCGTTCACGTGGGACACCACGTTGCGGATACGGTCGGGGTTGACTGCTCTTGGGGTCCGTAGCGCGATGTCCCGGGGTGACAACGATAGCCCGGGGCCGTGTATTGATCAGCGCGCGGCGATGGCTAATGCGATCGCACCGGACGCGATCGTCAGTATCCATGCTGACGGTGGGCCTTTGTCGGGCAGTGGTTTTCACGTGAACTACTCGAGCCCTCCGCTGAATGCAGCGCAGTCTCAGGCGGTCACTTTCGCCGCGGTCATGCGTGACGCATTGGTTGCCCAGGGGTTGTCGCCGGCCAATTACCTTGGGGTGCAGGGGCTCTACGGCCGCGCGGACCTGGCCGGGCTGAATCTGGCGCAGTACCCGGCGGTACTTGTCGAGTTGGGCAACATGCGCAATCCCGCGGAAGCAGCTGCCATGGAGTCCGAAGAGGGCCGGCAGCGGTACGCGCAGGCTGTGCTGACGGGGATCGTCGGCTACTTGACGAAGGTTCGCCTGGGCTGATCGCGTGGCCGTAGCGGAAAGGCGAGGCTAGGCCGGCGTCAATGCCCGGGTGTTGCATCTGCGGCGTCGACAATCATGTCGAGTGCATGCAATCGAGAGAAAGGGGTGGGGATGGCGGTGCGCACCGAGGAGCGGAACCAGTTTCTTGCTGATGTGTTCATCACGGCCATCGAGGGCGGCGTGAACTACTGGGCGCGGGTGAGTGACTACAAGTGGAAGGGGTGCGAGAGTGACGGAAGATTCTCGGCGGTCCTCAATGACAGTGAAGGCGCGGACTTCGTGGACAGGGTCGTCGATATCACGGTGATCGATAAGGGAATTGACGCCTTCCTCGCCTGGATCGATACGCGAAACCTCGGCCCGGACCATTACTACCGCAAGTTTGTGATCGCTAACCTAACCGATGGCGTGGACGGCGATTTTGACGCCCAGGTTGCGGACATGATCGTGCAATTCGGGCTTTTTGGCGAAGTGGTATACGGGTAAGGAACGCAATACACCGGTAGCTGCACGCACGGCTTGTAGGTGCCGGCTTCCGTTTTCGAGGCTCGCGGTTTGTGTCGCCAGCGGCGGTCGGACGTGGTCCCGGGCACACTTGAGGGCAACAGTGAGTGGACTGGTGAAAGGTACGCATATGCATCCTGACCTTGCGGAGATGTTTGAGCGCCTACGCGCTGCCCATCCAGGCCCGAGCGAGCAGGAGGTTCTCGACACGTGGGAGCAGCCGTTCCTCGGCGCGGAGCCGGCAGGGACTCTACGATCGTGGATGGAAGCCCGCCATGGCCGCGAGGTCGACACGTTCCAGTTCGATCGACGCGCCGGTTCTGTGTGGAGGCCTGGGCTGAGGACGCTCGATGCGTCTCGCGCAACCTATTTCACGCTTGGCGGTTCCCGCCGTGACTACGCGGGAATGTCGGTGTTGGCGGCTGCCTGCGATGGGGTGGCTGTGGCGTCGTCGGATGGTTGGCATATTTGCCTCTATGTCGATCCGGCTCCGGAGGGATGATGATCACGTAGTGGGAGGCCGGGCGACTACCGGCCGTCCGGGTGGGTCAATTTGAGACGAAGAGAGGTCAGGGTGACATGGAAACGATCTATACCGATGACTACGGGCCTGTGACTGACGAGCAGTGGCAGCTGTATCGGGAACGCAATGTCAGTCCGGCGGACCATGATGAACTACTCGATGTATATGGGCGAGGCGCGGCGAGTCGCGACTTGATCCTTGCCGCGGTGCGGGACTGCAGTCGTGACGGCATGTATGACAGCTACCTCATGGCAGTGAGGGCTGCCCGCGCGCGAGGTAACACTCGGTAATCACAAGATGATGGGGGACGATGTCTGATGGCTGTGGAGATCGCGGGGGCGTTCGAGGCGGAGGATTACCTCCGGGGCTATGTGTGTGTCGGGCCGGGCCGGAAATGCTCGCCGAACATCACGATTCTCGATGACGGGGTGTGGTTCCGGGACGCGCCAGAAGGCATGGAGCTGTCCGCGCATCGCGGGTGCGTGACGCAATGAGGGCGTACCGGGGGAGCCCCGCCGCGAGCGCCTATGACGACTATGTGGCGTTGGTGCGCAAGGGGTTTGAGGCGCCGCGCGGCCCTGGTAGGTGTGATCGGTGCGGACTGCACGTGCGGAAACAAGGGCACCGCGATGGGTGCCCGAACCGGCGCGAAAGGGGAGGGCGATGATCGGCACCTACCCCGTCGCGGCGATTTGCGGAACGATGAAACTGTTCAATCCGATGTTGACTGTGGCCGATGAGCTGACCCGGCAGGGCTTCATCGTGCTGGCGCCATTCACCCGCAAGTGCCGCAACAGTGCGTCGATGAACCGGCGTATCGAGTTGCTCGCCCGCCGCGATGGAACTCGGTACACCACCGTCGGCGACCACCTCAACGCCACCGCCATCGCGGATGAGGATTTGGATGCGATGCACCGCACCAAGATTGGGGTAGCCGACCGGGTGGTGTGCGTTACGGATTTCGCGCGTCGTCTTGTACCGCGGGATGAGGCTGCAAGATCTGAGTCCAGATTCTATCTGGGCGAGTCGACGCGGTCTGAGATCGAATTCGCTTGCCGGGAAGGTAAACCCGTGGATTTTGTTCGGCTGGAACGCAGTGAATACCGCGACATCATCGTCTGGCTGCCGTTCGACAGCGTCATGTTGGGCGCGCAGCGGTGACGGATTCTTCGGCTGCAGTGTTCGCTGCGACTCTGGTCAACATCGAGGGGCTTGTGTGGAATGTCGTTGCGGCGGACGGCCGGCTACTGGTGAAGATCGAAGGCGGTGAGCGCTACATCCTCGGCCCGGCGAAGGCCTGTCTGGTCGCCGATTACGGCTATCCGCGCGGCGAGTGGGTGACGAACAACTCCGGGGGTTATCGCTACGAGGTTCTGGAATGAGCATGGTGCACTGCTGCCAGTGCGGAGAGTTGACCGACGACGACCTGGACAAGGACATGTCGACGATCGTGTGCGATCGCTGCGATGAGCGAACGGCGTCTTGTTCACGCACATGACCCTGACGGTACCGAGAGTGAAAGCGCACATTGACGAAAGGAAGCCCCTGTGGTCATCGATCTTGACGCCGACCCTGGAAGGGTTGTTGTACGCGCGCCAGACGAAGTGCTGGGAATTCAGTACAACGATGCGCATCTGACGGCGGACCAGGCCCGTGCGATCGCCGCCAACCTGGATGCTCGCGGTGAACATACCGTCATCGCGGAAGGACTGCGCCGCGCCGCCGATCAAGCCGAATCGCGCCGACCGGCATGCTGATCCACCTCCTCCCGTGCGGGCGGCACCGGTCGACCGTAGCTGGGCGACATGGCGCCTAAGACGTCAAACGGCGCGGATCTGCGCGATGGGCACTGGTACAGCATCATCATCCGACACCCTCGCCGCCACCAGCATGCCAAATGGGTTTGCGACACCGAACATTTCATCTGGTCCGGGACCAGTGAAACCAAGGAAATCCACCTCGATGAGGTGGCCGAGATCCTCAACGAAGTGGATCCAGAATTCCTGGAGCCCGGGGTCACCTATGGATGCTGATGCGCCCGACTACCCGGGCGGATGAACGTGTCGCCAGTGCCCGAGTGGGGAACTCGGCGCCCAGCCTCGCGTCTAACACGCGCGTGCGCACCAGATGAGTCTATTGAGTGAAAGGTGTTGTGATGCAAGGTGGTAGCGCAACGGGGAGATGTCTGTACGAACTCCCGGCGAGTGATCTAGTCGAAGGCCTGTCGACCGATGATGGGCAGGACATCATCGGGCTCGCGGAGCTCCCCGGGATGGTGCTCGCGACCGTGTACACACCGCGGCCTGATAATCCCGACGCCGACGCCGACAACATGGACAATCCGGAGACCCGGGTGTATAGCCGGGACGAGATGGTTCGGCTGGCCGTGTTCGACGACAATGGTGCCGATTTGTCAGGGCATCCCCGTGCGCGAATCCTGGGTTCACGCTAGGCGGAACGCACCGCCGTGTGTGGCGTTGTGAGGATTCAAACGCCCCACTCGAAGGCCGCACCGACTAGCGCATGCCCATGGACTCCACGGAAGACCGATAGAGAAGGGACGGGGCGTCGATGATGGCCGCCAAATGGGATACACCAATGACGGAGCTGGCCGACCAGGGGGAGCCGCTCGCTGATGACGCGAACTGCTACTTGGAGGTCGACGTCGCCAATCGCTTTGCCGTCGTGTGTTGGGTCGAGGAACTCGCCTTCCACGCCGAGCTGGCCCGCGCTAATCCGCATGGCGTACAAGGCAAGTCGTGGGACGACCTAACCGATAGCAGCAGCGGCGAGCTGACACCCGCAGCCCGGGATGCTCTCATCGCCGAACTCGAACGCTTGCTCAAAGAGCAGGGGATCGACGCTGAAATTGATGACGCCGAGTACCTGCAGGGCGATGATCGGAATCCCGCGTTCGGGTTGGAGATCGCAACCCGGTTCCACGAGGGTGAGACATTCGGAAGCTGGTTCGACCGGGTCGGCTGGCCGATCGTCGCGACCCTGATCAACGTGACCGATCCGGGCACATACAACTCTCCGTATCTGTTCTCTGCCCTCTTCCGATAGGTTCGAGTCCAGTTACCGCGGCACCGAAGCGATCGGAACGGGGGGTAGATCAGACTCGCTCGCTCCGGACTATTGAGAGCGCCATGGTTGTGTCGAACAGCCCTCGTAGGACCGACAGTTCCTATTGTGGTTTTTGGACAACATGATCGCCGTTCCGGCCTCGGATGAGCTGCGAGAAACTGTTACGCCGTGGAGAGTCGGATCCGACCCGAATTGCGGGGGCTCCGACGATTCGCGTGAAGAGATGGAGTGGGGGAAGTGGAACGGTTAGGAATTGAGCTGACTCGCAATCAACTCGAGGCATGGGCCGACCGCGCTTTGACCGATGAGGAAGTAGAGATCATCGCCGATGGAATACCGAATTCCAGTATTCCCGACGCCATGTACACCATCGCTAATGAAGCGGTTCCCGACGAATTGGAGCGTCGGAGGACGCGCGCATTAGAGTGGCAGAACAGACGGTAACGAAATGCCCTTCGCCCGTGTACCCCACAGCGCAACGGGCTTGTTCTGCCGTGGCTAGAACGCAGCAAGGTGGGCGCCTGAGCCGGAACAATGATCCGTGACGGGAATGTGCGGCTGTCTTCACTGGAGGTCGCGTGACCACAAAACGCGACCGCCTCTACGAGGTGTACCGGCGGGTGATGGAGCTGCCGCGACCAGGAACAGCCCAGCAAGCTCTCGATCAATTCTGTGCGGTCCTGGACCAGGTTGAAGACGAACTGAGCGGCATCCCGAAAGTGACTCCGCCGCCGGTGACGGGCGGCGGACGGATGTACTGTCCACTCGCAGACAGGACGACACATCTTCCGTGCGGTGGAATCGACGCCGTTACAACCGGACATGTCATCCACATTTCCGCGAACGGCACTATGCTGGTCACTAATCGGCGAACCGGGGAGGTGGAGTTCCAGCGATGATCACGCCATCTCTGAATCTTTTGGTCCTCTACGTGACTGACCTCGAAGCTTCGGTACGGTTTTACACGGCTTGCGGCCTGAACTTCGAGAAAGAGCGCCACGGTACTGGCCCATTGCATTACTCGAGCACCGCCCCAAGTGGGCTTGTTATCGAGATATATCCGCGTGGGACAAGGCAACCCACACGTACCCGCCTCGGGTTCGCGGCGGAGGACACCGCGACGTTGGTAGCCGATCTAGCCGCCGCAGGGTGGCCCGATGTTTCGGCGCCACGTGATCTCGACTATGGGCGGGTTCGACTGGTGCGTGACCCCGACGGCAATGCTGTCGAGCTGGTTGAGCTTCCGGTGGGCACAGCGGTCGGAAGCTGATCCGCACGCGCTCGGAGAAATTCAGGGCGCGCAAACGTGGCGCGCGAGGCTGCTGGGGCCTTCATGTGCTGGGCTTGACGAATGAGTTTCGGCGCCGATTGCGAACCGGTCAGCAAGGTTTTGTTCATCTCCACTTCGCTGCGGCAGACATGGGTGTGGGCGCAGGATCTGGTCGTGGTGAAAGCCGTTCTGGGTCGACGTGGCCGGGACTGGTTCCCGGCGGTCGCGCGGGGACAGGTCCAACGCCAAGCGGTGGACATCGAGATCGGCGTCGAGCCGGCTCACGCCGGTTTGATGGCGTTGGTCGCCGCCGGATACACGCTGCACCATCATCCTGAGGTGAAGTGGGGCAACGACGTGGTGTGGGGTGTGCCGGTGGCCCCGACCCCGGACCCTCTGCCCTGGCAGCCGCCCTCGCTGGGGGGTGTGTGATGTCGGCGAGCGCCGATTCATCTGACGCCTCAGGCGCTGGCCCGGTCACCGCAATGCGGCGGGCGGTGGCGTCGAGCAATCAGCAGCTGTACCTGTTCGATGTGCAGCGGCTCAGTGTCATCGCTGACCGCGTCGGCTGCGAACATGTCGAGGCGCTCTGCGGGCGGTTCGGTTTGCCTCTGTGGGTGACACCGTCGATGCGTGGCGGCCGGACATTCAACGCTGCGGCAACGTCGTTGCTCCTCGCCGTGACGGGGCTCGAACTGTTGCTTGTTTAGTGTGTCATAGTGAGCGTACGGACGTTCTAA
>CAYPTG010000021.1:0-5238 GCA_964413455.1 uncultured Mycobacterium sp.
TGGCCGCGGCCAGCGCGTCCTGGTCGACACGCTTGATGCCCATCTTCTTGGCGGTGATCGCGGCGTGTTCCCCCATCGACAGGCCGGTGCGCGGTTCGCCGTTGGCCGGGATCTCCACACCCAGGGTGGTCGGCAGCCGGCCGACCAGTTTGAGCCGGTCCAGGTTGGATTTCGAGCGGCGCAGTGCCAGCAGTGACCGGCGCAGGTTGTCGCCGAGACCGATCGGCGGATCCGAGGTGGTGTCCACCCCGCCGGCGGCGGCCACCTGGTAACGCCCGGCGGCGATACCGTCGGCGGCGGCGATCGCAGCCTGCAGACCGGTGCCACAGGCCTGCTGCAGATCGAACGCCGGGGTGTAGGGCGACAACGCGGTGCCCAGCACGCATTCGCGCATCAGGTTGAAGTCCCGGCTGTGCTTGAGCACCGCCCCGCCGATCACCGCGCCGAGCTCCTCGCCGGCCAGCCCGAAACGGTCCACCAGCCCGGTCAGCGTCGCGGTGAACATGTCCTGGTTGGACGCCTCGGCGTAGGCGGTGTCCGAGCGGGCGAACGGGATGCGGTTACCGCCCAGAACGGCGACCCTGCGTCGGTGCTCAGCCACGTCAACCTCCGGAGTTTCGACCACGAGACGGTATCGGGCACCCATACTACGCACCGCCCTTACTCTGGAGTAAGTTCGATATCGGTAACGGTTTTCCGACCCGAAAGGCGGCTCCGGTGGCCTACGACGTGCTGTCCCAGGTAATCAACTCCGCGCCGGGGTCATTCCTGGCCAAGCAGTTCGGCCTGCCCGCCCCGGAGACGCTGCGCCGCCACCGCGCCGGTGATCCACCGCTGGCCGGACCGCTGCTGATCGGCGGGGACGGCCGGCTGGTCGAGCCGGTGCGCGCGGCACTGGCCGGTGACTACGACGTGGTGGGCAACAACCTCGGTGGCAAGTGGGCCGACACCTTCGGCGGCCTGGTCTTCGACGCCACCGGCATCACCGAACCGGAAGCCCTGCGCGGCCTGTACGAGTTCTTCACCCCGCTGTTGCGCAACCTCGGACCGTGCGCCCGGGTGGTGGTGCTGGGCAGCACCCCCGATGAGCTCAGCAACACCGACGAGCACATCTGCCAGCGCGCCCTGGAGGGGTTCACCCGGTCGCTGGGCAAGGAGCTGCGCCGGGGCGCCACCGCCTCGCTGGTCTACGTCTCCCCGGCCGCCCCGGCCGCCGCCACCGGCTGCGAGTCGACGCTGCGGTTCATCCTGTCCGGCAAGTCGGCCTACGTCGACGGGCAGGTGTTCTACGTCGGCGCCGAGGCCTCCGCCCCGCCGGCCGACTGGGACAAACCGCTGGCCGGCAAGGTGGGGATCGTCACCGGGGCCGCCCGCGGGATCGGGGCCACCATCGCCGAGGTGTTCGCCCGCGACGGCGCCCGGGTGGTCGCGGTGGACGTCGAGTCGGCAGCCGAGGCTCTGCGGCAGACCGCGCAGCGGGTGGGCGGCACCGCGCTGACGCTGGACGTCACCGCACCGGATGCGGTGGAGCTGATCACCGCGCACCTGCGCGAACAGTTCGCCGAGTTCAACGGCGGCCGGGCCGACATCCTGGTCAACAACGCCGGGATCACCCGCGACAAGCTGCTGGCCAATATGGACGACGCCCGGTGGGACGCGGTAATGGCGGTGAATCTCATTGCCCCGCTTCGGCTTACCCAATCTTTGGTGACAAACGGCAGCATCGGCCACGGCGGCCGGGTGATCGGGCTGTCCTCGATGGCCGGCATCGCCGGTAACCGCGGGCAGACCAACTACGCCACCACCAAGGCCGGGATGATCGGTATCACCCAGGCGCTGGCCCCCTGGCTGGCCGCTAAGGGCATCACCGTCAACGCGGTGGCACCCGGCTTCATCGAAACCGCAATGACCGCGGCGATCCCGCTGGCCACCCGGGAGGTGGGCCGACGGCTCAACTCGCTGTACCAGGGCGGCGAACCGGTCGACGTGGCCGAAACCATCGCCTACTTCGCCAGCCCGGCGTCCAACGCCGTCACCGGCAACGTCATCCGGGTGTGCGGCCAGGCGATGCTGGGGGCGTGATCGAATTGCCAAGCACCGCAAGCAGTCTGCTCACCATGGCGCGCGCCGCCATTGGTGCGCTGCCGGTCGTCCCGCGTGGCGACCGGGTGCCGGAGCGGACGCTGACGGTCGCCGAGCTGCCGATCGACGCGAGCAACGTGGCCGCCTACGCGGCGATCACCGGGCTGCGTTTCGCCGACTCGGTGCCGCTGACCTATCCGTTCGCGTTGACCTTCCCGACGGTGATGCAACTGATCACCGGGTTCGACTTCCCGTTCTCCGCCATCGGCGCGGTGCACGTGCACAACAGCATCACCGCCCATCGGCCGATCGCGGTGTCCGACACCGTCGGTATCAAGGTGCACGCCGAGAACCTGCGCGAGCACCGCAAGGGGCTGCTGGTCGACGTGCTCAGCGAGGTCTCCGTCGGTAACGAGCTGGCCTGGCACCAGGTCACCACGTTCCTGCACCAACAGCGCACCAGCCTGTCCGAGGAAGCCAAGCCCAAGCCGCCTAAGGCGCCAAAACTGCCGCCCCCCAACAGCATTCTACGGATCACCCCTTCGCAGATTCGCCGCTACGCCGGCATCGGCGGTGACCACAACCCCATCCATATCAGTAAGGCCGGCGCCAAACTGTTCGGCTTTTCCAGCGTGATCGCGCACGGAATGTTCAGCGCCGCAGCGGTTCTGGCCAATATCGAGGGGCAGCTGCCGGATGCGGTGCGGTACGACGTCAAGTTCGGCAAGCCGGTGCTGCTACCGGCCAGCCTCGGCCTGTACACCGAACGGGTGACCGACGGCTGGGATATCGCGTTGCGCGACATGGCCAAGGGGTATCCGTACCTGACCGGAACCCTGCGGGAACTGGCCTAGCGGGGTGACGATGCGGCGCAGCGCAGTGAGCCGCTGAGGAGCCCAGCAATCGGATCTAGCCCGACCGCCTCGCTCCTCCTCCGGCGCGGTCCGCACCGGCATCGTCGACTCGACGGTGCCCGACCGCCTCGCTCCTCCTCCGGCGGCTACGCCGCCGGCATCGTCGACTCGACTAAAGCTGCTCCACCGGCGCGCCCTTGAGCCCGCGCCAGAACAGGTTGATCAACAGCTCGGACGCTTCGTCGACGTCGGCGTCCCCGACGCTGACCCGGGCGGCCACCGCCTCCCCGGCGCCCACCAGGGCGACGGCCATCATGTGAAAGTCGGTGCCCGGCATCGGATTACGGGTTCCGGATTCCAGCAGCCGGGCTACCAAGTCGATGATCTTCCCGCGGCCTTCCCGGACCGTGTAGGCAAACGCCTGCGAGCTGGTGGCCTGGGTGTACAGCACGATCCACGAAGCCCGGTTGGCGTCGATGTAGTGCAGCACCGAGGAAATGGTGCGGCGCAACAGTTCTCGCGGGCTGCACTTCAAGTCGACGTCGGCGCGCACCGCGTCGATGAAACGGCTCAGCTCCCGGCTCAGGCAGGCACCGAACAGCTCCTCTTTGGAGCCGTAGTACAGGTACAGCATCGGCTTGGAGATCTGCGCCTCGGCGGCGATGGCGTCCATCGACGTCTCGTGGTAGCCGTTGGCGGAGAACAGCTGCACCGCAGCGTCGAGCATCTGCTGCTCCCGCACCGCGCGCGGCAACCGCTTGGTGCCACCCGCCGCCATGGGTTACCCGCCGCAGCGGCCGCTGGGGCCCTTGAAGCCGGCCATCCGCAGGATGGAACCCTCCACCGCGGGCATGGCCAGCTCGCCGTCGTTGACGGCCTTCTCCAGCCGGTCCAGCACGCCGGGGACCTCGTCGGTGGTGATCCACAGCGCGACGTCCACCCCGGCCTGCAGGGTACGCAGCACCGCCTCGGCGACGCCGTAGCGCGACGAGATCGCGGCCATGCTGGACAGGTCGTCGCTGAACACCGGGCCGTTGAAGCCGGGGCCGCCGTAGCCACCGCTGCGCAGCAGGTTCACCGCGGCCGGGCTCAGGCTGGCCGGCTGATCGCCGGTCAGGCCGGGCACTTCGAGGTGGCCGATCATCACCGCGACCGGCCCCTGCGTGGTCAGCGTCTGGTAGGGCACCAGGTCGCTGGTCATCAGCTCGTCCAGCGGCGGTGTGGTGACCACCCCAGCGGTGTGCGAATCGCCCGACCCGTGGCCGTGTCCGGGGAAGTGCTTGAGCACCGGCAGCACCCCGGCGTCGCGCAGCCCCCGGGCGAAGGCACCGGCATAGGCGGTCACCGTGGCCGGATCGTTGGAGAACGAGCGGTCGCCGATCACCGTGTTGGCGCCCTGGTCGGAAACGTCGACGACCGGCGCGAAGTCGACGGTGATGCCCAGGCCGCGCATCTGCTGGCCGCGGCTGAGCGCGATCTGATACACCTCGTCGGCGGTCTTGGTCTGGGCCAGGGTGCGCGCCGGCGGGATCGCCCCGATCAGCGACGACAGCCGGGACACCCGGCCGCCTTCCTCGTCGACGCTGACCGCCAGCGGCAGCGGGCCCAGGTTGGCGATATCGGCGATGGTGCCGTCGGACAGCATCGACAGATCGGTCCAGCTGCCGACCATGATGCCGCCGACGTGGTGGGTACCCACCACCGCGCGGGCGTCGGCGCTGTTGCGGATGCCGACCATCAACAGCTGGGCCAGCTTGTCGCGGGTGGACATCGCCGCCAGCATCGCCGAGCCGTCACCGCAGGCCGGCGGGGCCGGGGCAGCGGGTACCTGTAGCGGGCCGGAGAGCGGGGTGACACTGGCCGATTCCGGGGCGCTGCCCTCGGTGATCGGTGTCGGCGCGGCCTGCCGGGCCGGGGCTGAACAGGCTGCCAGAACGACGGGCACGGTTGCCAGGGCTGCCAGGGCACGAAGGGGCTGTACGCGAAAGACCATGCGCACATGCTGTCATGACCGCCGCCGCAGACCCAACCGAGGCCGCTCGAAGCCGGAGGTCTCGTGCTAGTTTGACCGGCAGAGTCGCCCAGACCATCCCCAGCTAGCCCACCTATCGCCCTGCCGAGGAGTGCCGATCATGACCCGGTTCGTGGTGCCCGCCGCCGCCAGCGTGGTGGTCGGTCTGCTGCTGGGCGCGGCCTCGGTGTTCGGCGCGACGCTGATGATCCAGCAGGACACCAAGCCGCCGCTGCAACCGGGCGATCCGGCTTCGTCGGTGCTCAACCGCGTCGAATACGGCAACCGCGG
>CAYPTG010000021.1:5338-15458 GCA_964413455.1 uncultured Mycobacterium sp.
GCAGGCGCCGCTGTCCCGGCGGTGGCTGGCCGGCGTCTTCGCCGCCGCGCTGGTGCTGTGCTTCGCCCAAGCGCCCGGACTGATCGCCCCGGACACCAAACTCGATCTGACCGCCAACCCGCTGCGTTTTCTGGCCCGGGCGGCCAACCTGTGGAACAGCAACCTGCCGTTCGGTCAGGCGCAGAACCAGGCCTACGGCTACCTGTTCCCGCACGGCGCGTTCTTCCTGGCCGGTGATGCCATCGGGCTGCCCGGATGGGTGATCCAGCGGCTGTGGTGGGCGCTGCTGCTGACCGCCGGGTTCTGGGGCCTGCTGCGGGTCGCCGAGACGTTGGGTATCGGGACGCGCTCGTCGCGGCTGGTCGGTGCCACCGCGTTCGCGCTGTCGCCCCGGGTGCTGACCACGCTGGGGTCGATCTCCTCGGAGACGCTGCCAATGATGCTGGCGCCGTGGGTGCTGCTGCCGGTGATCCTGGCGCTGCGCGGCGGGTCCACCCAGCCGCTGCGGGTGCTGGGCGCCCGGGCCGGAATCGCGCTGGCCCTGATGGGGGCGGTGAACGCGGTGGCCAGCCTGGCCGGGTGTCTGCCGGCGGTGATCTGGTGGGCCTGTCACCGGCCCAACCGGCGGTGGTGGCGGTTCTCCGGCTGGTGGCTGTTGGCCTCGGTGCTGGCGGTCACCTGGTGGGCGGTGGCGCTGGTGCTGCTGGGCCGGGTCAGCCCGCCGTTCCTGGATTTCATCGAGTCTTCCGGGGTGACCACCCAGTGGACCTCGCTGACCGAGCTGCTGCGCGGCACGTCGGCCTGGACCCCGTTCGTCGCGCCGAACGCCACCGCGGCGTCGTCGTTGGTGACCCAGCCGGTCGCGGTGCTGGCCACCACCCTGGTCGCGGCCGGCGGCCTGGCCGGTCTGGCGCTGCGCTCGATGCCGGCCCGCGGACGGCTGGGCACCATGCTGCTGGTCGGTGTGGTGTTGCTGACCGCCGGATACGCCGGCGGACTGGGCTCGCCGATTGCCCACCTGGTGCAGACGTTCCTGGACGACGCCGGCGCCCCACTGCGCAATGTGCACAAGCTGGAGCCGGTGATCCGGATCCCGATCACGCTCGGGGCGGTGCACCTGCTGGGCCGAATCCCGCTGCCGGGCAGCGTCACCCGGCCGGTGTGGATTGGGGCGTTCACCCAGCCGCAGGACGACCGCCGGGTGGCGGTGGGCATCGTGGTGCTGACCGCGCTACTGGTCGCCACCTCGCTGGCCTGGACCGGCCGGCTCACCCCGCCGGGCGCCTTCCGGGCCATCCCGGACTACTGGCATCAGGCCGCGGATTGGCTCACCGAACACAACAGGCGCGGCGGCCCAGACGGCAACACGTCAGCTCCGCGCGGGCGGGTGCTGGTGGTGCCCGGCGCACCCTTCGCCACCCAGACCTGGGGCAACAGCCACGACGAGCCGCTGCAGGTTCTCGGTCAATCCCCTTGGGGGGTAAGGGATTCCATTCCGCTGACGCCGCCGCAGACCATCCGGGCGCTGGATTCGGTGCAACGACTGATCGCGGCGGGCCGGCCGTCGGACGGGCTGGCCGACACCCTGGCCCGTCAAGGCATCTCTTATCTGGTGGTGCGCAACGACCTGGACCCGGGGACGTCCCGCTCGACCCGCCCGCTGCTGGTGCACCGGTGCATCGACGGCTCTCCCGGCCTGACGAAGGTGGCCGAGTTCGGTGAACCGGTCGGTGCGGGCACCGTCGAGGGATTTATCAGCGACAGCGGGCTGCGCCCGACGTTCCCGGCGGTGGAGATCTACCGGGTCGCGCCGGTGACGTCGCAGGCCGGTGCCGCGGCGGTCGATCCCGGCGCCCCATACCTTGCGGTGGCCAACGACATGGTCCGGGTGGCCGGCGGTCCGGAGTCGTTGCTGCGCATCGACGAACGCCGCCGGCTGCTCTCCCGGCCGCCGCTGGGCCCGGTGCTGTTGAGCTCCGATGCCCGCCGGGCCGGGCTGGCGCTGCCCCCGGGGCGCGGGGTGATCGTCACCGACACCCCGGTGGACCGGGAAACCGACTACGGCCGCGTCGACGACCATTCCTCGGCGATCCGCGGCCCCGATGACCGGCGCAACACCCACAACCGGGTTCGTGACTACCCGGTCCCCGATGCCGCCGAGGTGGAAGGCGCGTGGACCGGCGGGCGGCTGACCGCGTCGAGCTCGTCCTCGGACGCCACCACCCTGCCCAACATCTCACCGGCCAGCGGGCCAACCGCGGCGGTGGACAACGACCCGGCCACCGCGTGGGTGTCCAACTCGCTGCAGCCGGCGATCGGCCAGTGGCTGCAGGTCGACTTCGACCGGCCGGTGACCAACGCCGTGCTGAGCCTGACCCCGAGTGCCACCGCCGTCGGCGCCCAGGTGCGCCGCATCCAGGTATCCACCGACAACGGCACCAGCACGGTCGGCTTCGACCAGTCCGGCAAGCCGCTGACCGTGGCGCTGCCCTACGGCGAGACGCCGTGGGTGCGGATCACCGCGGTCGGCACCGACGACGGGTCTTCCGGGGTGCAGTTCGGCATCACCGATCTGTCGGTAATCCAGTACGACGCATCGGGATTCGCCCATCCGGTCGACCTGCGGCACACCGTGGTGGTGCCGCCACCGCCGGCCGACGCCCCGGTGGCGGCCTGGGATCTGGGCTCCGAGCTGCTGGGCCGCGACGGCTGCGCGGACTCCCCCGACGGGGTGCACTGCGCGGCGTCGATGGCGGTGGCCGCCGAGGAGCCGGTGACGCTGAGCCGCACCTTGACCGTGCCGACTCCGATGCAGGTCACCCCGACCATCTGGGTTCGGGCCCGGCAAGGCCCTCGGCTGGCTGAGTTGATCGCCGCGCCGGGGGTGGCGCGCGCCGAGGGTAACGCCGACATGATCGACGTGCAGGGTTCAGCGTACGCGGCCACCGACGGCGACCCGCGCACCGCCTGGACCGCACCGCAGGGCGTGGCCCAGCACCAGGCCGCCCCCACCCTGACCGTGCGGCTGCCCCGGCGGGCCGAGGTGGCAGCGGTGCGGCTGACCCCGAGCGGCTCCCCGTTGCCCACCCATCCGAGGGTAGTCGCCGTCGATCTGGGCGACGGGCCGCAGGTGCGCACCCTGGACCCCGACGGCGCGCAGACGCTGGCGCTGCACCCGCGGGTCACCGACACCGTCCGGGTCAGCCTGTTGGACTGGGATGACGTCATCGACCGCACCGCACTGGGTTTCGATCAGCTCAAGCCGCCGGGACTGGCGGAGGTCACCGCGCTGGACCGGGCCGGAACCCCGCTGTTCGCCGCGGACGCCGCGGCCAACCGGGTGCGGCGCATCGAGCTGCCGTGCGGGCAGGGACCGGTGATCGGGGTGTCCGGGCGGTTCTTGCAGACCTCGGTGGCCACCACGGTCGGCGCGCTGCTGGACGGCCGGCCGATCGCGGCGCAGATCTGCGATCCGGAACCCGTCACCTTGCCGGCCGGCACCCAGGAGCTGCTGATCAGCCCGGGTGCGGCGTTCATCGCCGACGGTGCGGAGTTGGACGGCCCACTGGCCAAGGAGCTGACCACCGCGGTCACCACGGCCGTCGAGGTGCGCGATTGGCGGCCCGACCGCCGGGTGCTCGACGTCGCGCGCGCACCGGTCACCCGGGTGCTGGTGGTACCGGAAAGCGTCAACCCGGGCTGGGTTGCGCACACCGCCGCCGGTGCGGCGCTGACGCCGGTGATCGTCAACGGCTGGCAGCAGGGCTGGGTGCTACCAGCCGGCGAGCGCGGCGCGGTGACGCTGAGCTTCCCGGCCAACGGCCCCTACCGCGCCGGATTGGCCGTCGGGCTGGGCCTGCTGCCGCTGCTCGGGCTGCTGGCGCTGGTGCGCCCGCGACGCCCGGTGCCGGACTATCCGGCCGCACAGCCGTGGGCGCCGGGGCCGCTCGGGGTGGCCGGGCTGGTAGCCACCGGCACGTTGATCGCCGGGCCGGCCGGGGCGGCGGTGTTCGGCGGCGCGGTCGTCGCCGGGCAGCTGATGCGGACCCGCCCCGACCTCCGGGACCGGCTGACATTGATCGTCGTCCCGACCGGTCTCATCCTGGCCGGGGCGCTGCTGTCGCGGTATCCGTGGCGTTCGGTGGACGGCTACATCGGCCACTCGCCGTGGGTTCAGCTACCGGCGCTGGTGGCCGTCGGCGTGCTGGGGGCGTCATTGCTGCCGCCGCCACCCGACGCCGCGGAAGCCGCCGACACCGACACCGACACCGATGACCAAGCACCGGTCAGTACGCAACCACCGGTTCCGGATCGTCAGTGACCGAACTGTCCAGCGGCGGAACGGGTTCCGGGTGTACTCCTGCCCGACCGGAGGCTTCCGCCGACCGGGATGCCCGTCGATACTCCCAGCGGCGCAGGGCATTACGGCACGGCGACTCGATCAGCGCATAACTGACCGCCGCCATCGCATACCCCAGCACCGTGGTCAGCACGAACACCACGATCAAGTCGCCGTTGAACATGAACTTGCCAACCATCGGGAACACCATCACCAGCGCGGCCAGATGCCAGACGAACAACCCGTAGGACCAGCGGCCCAGGGTCACCATCGCTGGACTGCCCAGGATGCGGTGCTCGGTGTCCGGCCGATCCAGCACCAGCGGCGCCAGCAGCGCCCAGGCGACGACAGCTCCCATCGAAGTGCGCACCACGAACTGCGCCAGGGTGGCCGGCACCAGATCCTTGGGCCCGGCCAGCGGTGAGGCGGACACCAGATAGGCCACCAGGGCCAGCCCGGTGATCGCCGCCGGATTGCGGGCCAGCCGATGCGGCCAGCTCACCGGGCTGACAGTCCATTCGGCCAGCAGCATTCCGGCGGCGAACCAGGAGGCGTACGCCGGCGGCCAATTCAGGAAGTTCACCCCCTCGGCGGTGTGAATCGGCAGCAGCCCCCAGCCCAGACTGATTAGCGCCACCGCGCCGATCACCGGCACCCGAGCCCGCACCGGCAGCCGGTACGCCATCGCCGCCAGCAGCGGCAAGGCCAGGTAGAAGGTGACCTCCACCGACAGGCTCCACATCTGGGTCAGCCCGGCGGTCAGCGTCAGCGGCACATACACCTGTGTCAGCGTCAGGTTGGCCAGCCACACGGTGCGGCTGGCGTGGTTGGCTTCAGGCAGCAGGGTGAGGATCAGGATGACCGCCACCAGGTAGCCGGGCATGATGCGGACCAGCCGGGAACGCAGGTAGTGGCCGGTCGGCGGACGGTGCCGCAGCCCGCGGGCGGCGGCGGCATGGCCGCGCCACAGCAGGAATCCGGAGAGCGCGAAGAACACCGCAACCGCCAGATCGAAGCGGTGCAGCAGCCGGCCCACCACCCCACCGGAGGTGCCGGTCTGAAACGCCACATGGGTGAGCACCACTCCCATGGCCGCACAGGCCCGCATTCCCTCGACCGCCGGCAGGAAACTCCTCGTTCCGCCGACCCGGTGTTCCATATCCGCCAGTGTGCCGGGTGCAGGCAAGTGCAGCGCGGCGCGGGTGCGGCAGTTTTCCCTGTGCTGGGCGGATGAGATCGGTTCCGGCTGTTAGGGTCAGACCGGTTATGACCACTGTGCTCGACAGCCCGTAAGGCTCGACAGTGCTTAAGGAGGCCTGGACAGCGTGAATCGCGCAAGTATGTTGCGCCTCGCGGCGTTGGGCCTCATCGGGATCGCCTCGGCGCTGCTGATCGCCTCGCTGCTGCTGTTCACCTACACCGCGGGCAAGATCGCGAAAATCCCGCTCAACATCGACCAGACTCTGGTCAGCACCGGCACCGGTACCGCGCTGGACCCGGCATCGCTGTCCGGGACACGATTCGTCGTCGACCACGACGTCCCGCTGGTCTCCCAGAACGCGATGACCGTCGAGGCCCCGGCCAACGCGCAGGTGGTCACCTTCCAGGTCGGCACCACCGTGCGTCGCAGCGACAAGCAACAGGACAACGGGCTGCTGCTGGCCATGGTGGACACCGTGACACTGAACCGTGCCACCGCCGAAGCGGTGTCCGACGACGACCGTCCCGGCGGCTCGGTGCAGCGGCCCCGCACCATCGAAGACGACAAGCCGGCCACCAATATCGCGCTGCCACACGAGGGTTTGTCCTACCGCTTCCCGTTCGACACCGAGAAGAAGTCGTACCCGTACTTCGATCCGATCGCCCAGAAGGCCTATGACGCCAACTATGACGGCGAAGAAGATGTCAACGGGCTGACCACCTATCGGTTCACCCAGAACGTCGGCTATGACGCGGACGGCAAGCTGACCGAGCCGATCAAGTACGCGTCGCTCTACGACAAAAACGAAGACGGTGAGGTGACCGCGCGGGCCGAGCTGTGGGGCCTGGAAGGCGACCCGTTCGAGCCGATCACCATGACCCGGTACTACGCCGCGCAGCGGACCTTCTGGGTCGATCCGGTGACCGGCACCATCGTGAAGTCGCAGGAGCACGCGAACCACTACTACGCGCGGGATCCGCTGCGCCCCGAGGAGGCGGTGGTCGACTACACGGTGACCTCCACCGAAGAGACCATCGAGTCGCAGGTGGCCGCGGCCCGAGCCGAACGTGACCGGGTGGCGTTGTGGTCCCGGATCCTGCCGATCGCCCTGGCCGCCGCCGGTGCGGTGACTCTGGTCGGTGGAGTGCTGCTCGGCTTGTTCAGTCTGCGCGTCGAATCGGCACTGCCGGAAACCAACGAGGACGACATCGACATCGGGTTGTTCGGCAAGGATGAGACCGGGCCGATGCCCGCCGCTCAGGCCCAAACCGAGAAGATCCCCACCCGCCGACCGGAGCCCCCACCCCCGCACCGGTGAGGCCGGTCATCCTCGCGGGGCGCCGGGGGGCGACGCCCGGATGGGCTTCGGGCCTCGCGCCCGGGTGGGCCCTGTGTCTAGCTCTGGCGATCACCGCACCGCTGCTGGGGCCGGGCTATCTGCTGATCCGCGATGCGGTGTCCACACCGCGGTCCTATCTGTCCGACAGCGCCCTGGGGCTGGGCGAAGGCGCTCCCCGGGCGGTGCCCCAGGATTTCGCCGTCGCGGTGCTCTCCGCGGTGCTCGACGGCGGGATCGTCGTCAAAGCGTTGTTGATCGCCGGGCTGTTCCTGGCCGGTTGGGGTGCGGCCCGGCTGGCCGCCCAGGTGCTGCCGGACGCCGGAGCGCCGGGCCAACTGGTGGCCGCCACCGTGGCGATCTGGAATCCCTTTGTCGCCGAACGCCTTTTACAGGGCCACTGGAGCCTGCTGGTCGGCTACGGGTGTCTGCCGTGGGTGGCCGCGGCGGTGCTGGGTGTGCGCGCCGAGCCGGGTGCTTGGACTGGGTGGGCGCCGGCGCTGTTCTGGATGGCGCTGGCCGGGCTGACGCCTACCGGGCTCATCATGGCGGCGGTGGTCGGGCTGGTCTGCGCGACGGTACCGGGCCCGGGTGTCGGCCGAATGCGTTGCGGCGCAATGGTGACCGGGATAGCACTGCTCGGCGCGTTGCCGTGGCTGGTCGCCGCGGCGATGGGCAGCGCGTTGGACACCCCGCAGTCCGCGGGGCTGGCCCCGTTCGCGGCCCGGGCCGAGCCGGGGCTGGGGACGCTGGGCAGCCTGGCCGGGCTGGGCGGTATCTGGAATGCCGAGGCGGTACCGGCCAGCCGGACAACAGGTTTCGCAGTGCTGGGCACCGTGGTGTTGTTGGCGGTGGTGCTCTGCGGGGCGCCGGTACTGCTGCGCCGCCCGGCCGCTGAGCCGCTGTTGATGCTGGCCGCGGCCAGCGTGTTGCTGCCCGCCGCGATAGCCACCGGACCCGGTATGGCGGCGCTGCGCGCGGTGGTGGATGCCGCACCGGGCCTTGCCGTGCTGCGGGATGCCCAGAAGTGGGTGGCCTGCGCGATGCCCGGCTACGCCCTGGCGGCCGCGGGTGCGGTGCTGGTGTTGCGGCGCTGGGTGCGCCCGGCGGTGGCGGCGCTGATCTGCTGTGCGGTGCTGCTGGCGGTGCTGCCGGATCTGGCATGGGGAGTGGGCGGTCGGCTGTGGCCGGTGCACTATCCGGCGGGCTGGGCGGCCACGGCCCGGCAGATCAACGCCGAACCGCGGTCCGTCGCGGTGCTACCGGCCGGGACCATGCGTCAGTTCGCCTGGTCCGGGCAGGCGCCGGTGCTCGACCCGTTGCCCCGCTGGGTGCGTGCCGAGGTGCTGAGCACCGGTGATCTGCCGATCGGCGGGGCCACGCTGCCCGGTGAGGGCCGCCATGCCCGGGAGGTGCAGCGGCTGTTGGAGTCCGGCCCCGACCCGGCGACGGTGGCCGAAGCCGGGGTGGGCTGGCTGGTGGTGCAGCGCGGGACGCCCGGGGCGATGGGCAAGGCCGGACGGACCTTGCAACAGCTCTCGCCGGCCTACGCCGACGCCGATATTGAGCTGTACCGGATCGGCGGGGCGAGCCCTGCGGCGCCGCGGCTCAAGCGACTGGCGGTGCTGGCCGCCCATCTGGTGTGGGCGGCGATGCTGCTCGGCGGCGCTATGACTTTGGCGCCGAGATCGACGAAATGGCGGGATTTACTCGCACATTGACGCCCGTTTGTCGGTTTGGGCGCAGAGACACTCAGAGCAGGCCGCTGACTCGGTCGCCGGCGTGCACGGCATCCAGCACGGTCCGCATGGCCGTCGCGCTCTGCGGCCAGGAGAACTCCCGGCTGCGGACCTGCGCCTTGGCACCGAGCTCTTCGCGCAGCACCCGGTCGGACAGCAGTTCGTCCAGGCTGTCGATCAGCTCGGTATGGCTGTCGACGAGCAGACCGGTCACCCCGTCGACAATCGAATCGGTGAGCCCGCCCGAAGACCGGTACCCGATGGTGGGCACCCCGTGCTGGGCCGCTTCGATCACCGCCAGCCCCCAGCCTTCCTTGCGGGACGGCAGGATGTGCACCCAGGACCGTTGAACCACAGCGTGTTTGGTGTCTTCATCGACATGGCCGTGGAAGCTGACCGCATCGGCGATGCCCAGCCGGGCGGCGTGCTGGACCAGCCGGTCCTGCCACCATCCACCGCCGACGACGTCCAGGTGCAGATCCGGGATCCGGGTGCGCAGCACCGCGACGGCATCCAGAGCGTCCTCGATCTGCTTATGCGGCACCAACCGGGACAGCACCACCACACGCGGGGTGGCGCACCGTTCGCCGACAAGGGTCCGCGGCGGCGCCGCGTCCAGGCCGTTGCGCACCACGGCCACCCGCCCGGCATCGACACCGAGGTCGGCGAGATCACGCACCGACGGCAGCGACACCGTGACGTACTGGTTGCGCCGGTGCAGCCGGGGCGAGAGACGGGACTCCACCAGCCAGCCGATCCGGGCCAGCAGCCGCCCGGCCACCGGCCACTGCTCGCGGTGGCAGTGATGCACCAGCAGTACCACCCGGCGGCCGAACGCCAGCCGGGCCAGGAACGGCAGGCCGTTCTGGCTGTCGATCACCACGTCGGGCCGAACGTGCCGCAGCGGGCCCAGCCGCAGCCGGGCCGCGACCATGGCCAGTCCGGCCAGGATGTACACCCCGTAGGGGCCACCGCCACGGCTGATCTGCACCCCGTCGACCACGTCCCGGCGACCGGCACCGGCGTAGCGGGCGGTGCGCAGCGTGACGTCGACACCCGATGCGACCAGCTCGGCGCCGATGCGCTGCAGGTAGGTCTCACTGCCGCCGCCCTGCGGGTGGTCGGTATCGCGCCAGCACAGCAGCAGCACGGAGCGGACGGGGCCGCGAGCAGAACGAGACATCGTCTGCCAGAGTAGTGCCGGTGGCCGTCACCGACCTGTTCGCCCGGCGGGCGACGCTGGCCCGGTCAGTGCGGCTGCTGAGCGAGTTCCGCTACGAGCAGCCCGATCCGGCCCGGTTCTATCGCGCACTGGCCGCCGACACCGTCGCCCTGGTCGACGACCTGTGGCGGCCCCGGCATCCCGAAGACGACCGGCCCAACGCCGATCGCACCGTGCTGGACGTCGGCGGCGGGCCGGGCTATTTCGCCGCGGCGTTCACCGACGCCGGCTGGCATTACATCGGGGTGGAACCCGACCCCGGTGAGATGCACGCCGCCGGCCA
>CAYPTG010000022.1:0-15383 GCA_964413455.1 uncultured Mycobacterium sp.
GCACAGCGCCAGCAGGCCGAGGTTGTTGCGGCACACCTGGTCGACGTCCACGTTGCCGGCGGTCGATGCGATGCCGACCAGTTCAGCGTCGGCACTGGCGAGCAAGTACACCAGCGCCATCGCATCGTCGACACCGGTGTCGACGTCGGCGAAGACCGGTAGCGTCACCCCGGCCGGACTCTGGGAATGCGGGAAATCTGCATATCGACAGCGTGCCCTCTCGTCGGCCCCGACGGGGAGAATCGGAGCCAGGACCAACCACGGGTCTCTCGACGACAGGAGCGGCAATGGCGATCGATCCCTCGGCAATCGGTGCGGTGACCGAACCCACGCTCTACCAGTGGACCGAGCGGGACACCCTGCTGTATGCGCTCGGTGTCGGAGCTGGCACCGATGATCTGGCGTACACCACCGAGAACAGTCACGACGTCCCGCAGCAAGTGCTGCCGACCTTCGCGGTGATCTGCTGCATGGGATTCGCTGCCACGCCTCTGGTCGGCCGTTTCAACGCGGGCAAGCTGCTGCACGGTTCGCAGGAGATCCGGCTCTTAGCACCGCTGCCGCCGTCCGGGACGCTGACGGTGGTCGCCGAGGTCGCCGATATTCAGGACAAGGGAGAGGGCAAGAACGCGATCGTCATGCTGCGGGCTCGGGGTAGCGACCCCGCCACCGGGGTGCCGGTCGCCGAGACGCTGACCACCCTGGTAATCCGCGGCGCGGGCGGTTTCGGTGGGCAGCCGGGGCAGCGCCCGCCGGCCCCGCAGTTCCCCGACCGCGAGCCCGACGCGTGTATCGCCCTGCCCACCCGGCAGGACCAGGCGTTGCTCTACCGGCTCTCCGGTGACCGCAACCCGCTACACAGCGACCCGTGGTTCGCCCGCGAACTGGCCGGGTTCCCCAGGCCGATCCTGCACGGGTTATGCACCTACGGCTTCGCCGGACGGGCGCTGCTGGGCGAGCTAGCCGGCGGGCAGGCGGCCAAGCTGACCGCGATGTCCGCCCGGTTCTCCTCCCCGGTGTTCCCGGGCGAGACACTGACGACATCGATCTGGCGCACCGGCTCCGGGCAGGCGCTGTACCGCACCGAGGCCAGCGGGCCGGACGGCTCGGACAGCCGCGTCGTGCTGGACGACGGCGTCGCTGAGTACGTCGAGTAGGCGGCCGGCTCAGGCCAGGAAGTCACCGACCAGGTTGCCGATGAAATAGGTGATCGCCATCGCCAGCGCGCCGCCGATCACTATCCGCATGGTCGCTTTGACCGGATCGGCGCCGCCCAAACGCGCGCTGATCAGGCCGGTGATCGCCAGAGCGACCAGCACCGCGACGAAGGTCACCGGAACCCGGATCGGCGGTGGCAGCAGCAGGATCGTCAGCAGCGGCAGCAGCGCGCCGACGGTGAATGCGATCGCCGACGACAGGGCCGCATGCCAGGGGTTGGTGAGTTCGTCGGGGTCGATGCCGAGTTCGATGTCGATGTGGGCGGCGAAGGCGTCGTGGGCGGTGAGTTCTTCGGCGACGGTGCGCGCGGTCTGCGGGGAGAGTCCCTTGGCCTGATACAGCCCGATGAGTTCGGTGAGTTCGGCCTCGGGTTCCTCGATCAGTTCGCGGCGTTCTTTGTCCAGCAGCGCTCGTTCGGTGTCGCGCTGGGTGCTCACCGAGACGTATTCGCCCAGCGCCATCGACAGCGCGCCGGCGGCCAGGCCGGCGATTCCGGCGGTGAGGATCGGTCCGCGTGCCACCGTCGCGGCGGCCACGCCGACGACGATGCCGGCCACCGAGACGATGCCGTCATTGGCGCCGAGCACACCGGCGCGCAACCAGTTGAGTTTGGAGTTGATCGCACCGACATGCGGTTCGGCGGGATGCGGTTCGGCAGGCTGGATTTCGGGGCTCACCGATCGAAGCCTAGCCGGGTGACGATGCGGCGCAGTGCAGCGAGCCGCTGAGGAATCCGGCAATCGGGCCTAGGACCCTTGCGGCGGTTTGGCAGGTTGTTAGTCGCCGAGGTGTAGGGCGCCGGCGACAGCGATGCGCCTCTAGATATTAGAACATATGTTCGATATCCTGTCGGGGTGGGCTGGGGTCACGGTCCGCCGGGTTGGGCGGAGATGGAGCGGGTGCTCAACAGCCGCCCGGCGGCGACGGAGGCCGCTAGCTGGCGGCATCAACTGGTCGAGCGGCCAGGCCGCCCACGCCGCGGCTCGGCGGTGCCCTATGCCGAGCTGCACGCGCACTCGGCGTTCAGCTTCCTCGACGGTGCCAGCACTCCGGAGGAACTCGTCGAGGAGGCGGTGCGGCTGGATCTGCGGGCGATCGCGCTCACCGACCACGACGGGCTCTACGGGGTGGTGCGCTTCGCCGAGGCGGCCAAGGAACTCGGCATGTCGACCGTGTTCGGTGCCGAACTGTCGCTGTCCAACGTCGCGCGCACCGAGGCGCCCGACCCGCCCGGACCGCATCTTCTGGTGCTGGCCCGCGGGCCGGAGGGGTATCAGCGGCTGTCCCGCCAGTTGACCGTCGCTCACCTGGCCGGGCAGAAGGGCAAGCCGCGTTACGACTACGACGCGCTCACCGAAGCCGCCGGTAGGCATTGGCACATTCTGACCGGCTGCCGCAAAGGCCATCTGCGCCAAGCATTGTCGAAGGGCGGCCCGGAAGCCGCCGCCGGTGCGCTGGCCGATCTGGTGGACCGCTTCGGGGCGGACCGGGTCAGCATCGAGCTGACCCGGCATGGGCATCCCCTCGACGACGAACACAACGCCGCGCTGGCCGCGCTGGCGCCCCGCTTCGGGGTGAGCGTGATCGCCAGCACCGCAGCGCATTTCGCCGAGCCGAGCCGCGGCCGGCTGGCCGCTGCCATGGCGGCGATCAGGGCGCGGAACTCGCTGGATTCCGCGGCCGGCTGGCTGGCACCGTTGGGCGGTGCGCATCTGCGCTCGGGTGCGGAGATGGCCCGGCTGTTCACCCAGCATCCGCAGGCGGTGACCGCGGCCGCAGAGTTGGGGGAGCAGTGCGAGTTCGAGCTGGATCTGATCGCCCCGCAGCTGCCGCCGTTCGACGTTCCCAAGGGGCACACCGAGGCGAGCTGGCTGCGTGAGCAGGTCATGGCGGGCGCCGCACAGCGCTACGGCCCGCGGGCCGAAGCAGGGCAGGCCTACGCCCAGATCGAACACGAACTCGCCGTCATCGAAGAGCTGGAGTTCCCGGGCTACTTCCTGGTGGTGCACGACATCGTCGAGTTCTGTCGACGCGAAAACATTCTGTGCCAGGGCCGGGGATCGGCGGCCAACTCGGCGGTCTGTTACGCCCTGGGCGTGACCGCCGTCGACCCGGTCCGGTACAACCTGCTGTTCGAGCGGTTTCTGTCCACGGCGCGCGACGGCCCACCCGACATCGACATCGACATCGAGTCGGACCTGCGCGAGCAGGTCATCCAATACGTCTACCGGCGTTACGGCCGCGACTATGCCGCGCAGGTGGCCAACGTGATCACCTATCGGAGCCGCAGTGCGGTGCGCGACATGGCCCGGGCGCTGGGGTTCTCCCAGGGGCAGCAGGACGCCTGGAGCAAGCAGGTCAACCGCTGGGCCTTGGATGCCGACTCACCCGACCTTGAGGACATCCCTGATGCGGTACTGGAGCTGGCTGGGCAGATCAAGGACTTGCCCCGGCATATGGGCATCCACTCCGGGGGCATGGTGATTTGTGATGGTCCCATCGCTGACGTATGTCCGGTCGAGTGGGCCAGGATGGCTGAGCGCAGCGTGCTGCAATGGGACAAAGACGACTGTGCGGCAATCAATTTGGTGAAATTCGACCTACTCGGGCTGGGCATGCTGTCGGCGCTGCACTACGCCATCGACCTGGTGGCCGAACACAAGGGCATCGAGGTGGATCTGGCCAAACTCGACCTCACCGAACCGGCCGTGTACGAGATGCTGCAACGCGCCGACACGGTCGGTGTCTTCCAGGTGGAATCTCGCGCCCAGATGGCCACGTTGCCGCGGCTCAAACCGCGGAAGTTCTACGACCTGGTGGTCGAGGTGGCGCTGATCCGCCCCGGCCCGATCCAGGGCGGGTCGGTGCACCCTTACATCAAGCGGCACAATGGATTAGAAGAGCCCACCTGCGACCACGACTCGATGAAACCGGCTCTGGACCGGACGCTGGGGGTGCCGCTGTTCCAGGAGCAACTGATGCAGCTGGCGGTGGACTGCGCCGGGTTCTCACCGGCCGAAGCCGACCAGCTGCGCCGGGCGATGGGCGCCAAGCGCTCGACGGAGAAGATGCGCCGACTGCGTGACAGGTTCTACTTCGGGATGGCTGAGCTGCACGGCATCACCGGGGAGGTCGCCGACCGGATCTACGAGAAGCTGGAGGCGTTCGCCAATTTCGGCTTCCCGGAAAGCCATGCGCTGTCTTTCGCCTCACTGGTGTTCTACTCCTCCTGGTTCAAGCTGCACCATCCGGCGGTGTTCTGCGCGGCGCTGTTGCGGGCCCAGCCGATGGGCTTCTACTCGGCGCAATCACTGGTGGCCGACGCCCGCCGGCACGGGGTCACCGTGCGCGGACCCGACGTGAACGCCAGCCTGGTGCACGCCACCTGTGAAAACCGCGGGCTGGACGTACGGCTGGGGCTCGGAGCGGTACGGCATATCGGTGCGGAGCTGGCCCAGCGCATCGTCGACACCCGAGCGGCCGGCGGCCCGTACCGCTGCCTGCTGGATCTGACCGGCCGGGTGCAACTGTCGGTGCCGCAGACCGAGTCACTGGCCACCGCCGGGGCCCTGGAGTGCCTCGGCATCACCCGACGCGAGGGGCTGTGGGCGGCTGGGGCCGCCGCCACCGAACGTCCGGACCGGCTGCCCGGAGTGGGATCGTCGTCGACCATTCCGATGCTGCCCGGGATGAGCGAAGTGGAACTGGCCGCCGCGGACGTCTGGGCCACCGGAGTGTCGCCGGACAGTTATCCGACCCAGTTCCTGCGGGTCGACCTCGACGCGCTGGGTGTCGTCCCGGCCGGAAAGTTGTTAGCGGTCCCCGACGGCAGCCGAGTGCTGATCGCCGGTGCGGTGATTCACCGGCAGCGTCCGCCGACAGCAGGCGGAGTGACGTTCCTCAACCTCGAAGACGAGACCGGAATGGTCAATGTGTTGTGCACGCCGGGGGTGTGGACGCGGCACCGGCGGGTGGCTCAGACGGCCCCGGCGCTGCTGATCCGGGGCCAGGTGCAGAACGCCAGCGGGGCGGTGACGGTGGTGGCCGAACGGATGCGACGGCTCGCGATGACGATCGGATCGCGCTCCCGAGATTTTCGTTAGGTGGGCAAACATCCCACCTTGGATAAGGATTCCCTTAGAGACGCCTTACGTATTGCCGAGTTTATTTACGGTGTCCTGGCGAAATGGTCCTACTACTAGTGCAAACACCCGACACGGCTTTCCGCTCTGAGCGATCCCGGATAGATTAAACACACCCTGTCCGGTGGGAACGCGGCAACTATTTAGGGGGACTGCCCATGATGACCGAAACCGAGATTCAGATGGTCGGATACGTCGAAGGCATTCTTCGCGGTCGGGGATATGCCGATCTCGCCGACCACCTCACCGAGGTCACCGTCGGGGAGGCCAGCCGCCGAGCTCGGCTGCTGTCTCCGAAGCCGGCGCGCGAAGAGTGGCTCGCTGCCGGCTGACGCCTCCGGCCAACTCTGGCCACCGAAGTCGGCTGCGTCGATAGGCTTCTGCCATGACACTGCGTCTTGATCTGACCGCTGACCAAGTTCTGACCACCACCCGCTCGGTCCGGAAGCGTCTCGACTTCGACAAGCCGGTCCCGCGCGAGGTGTTGATGGAGTGCCTCGACATCGCATTGCAGGCGCCCACCGGTTCCAACACCCAGGGCTGGCAGTGGATGTTCATCGAGGACCCTGCCAAGAAGAAGGCACTGGGTGACATTTACCGCACCAGCTTCGCCGAATATCTGAACCAGCCCAAGCGGGCGCACGGCGATAGCCGCGACGAGCGGATGGCCGCGGTGGCCAGTTCGGCGATCTACCTCAGCGAGAACATGGAAAAAGCCCCGGTACTGATGATCCCGCTGCTGGAGGGCCGCCCCGACGGCGCCTCGGTCGGGATGCAGGCCTCCTACTGGGGTTCGCTGCTGCCCGCGGTCTGGAGCTTCATGCTGGCGCTGCGGTCCCGCGGTTTGGGCACCGCATGGACCACCCTGCACCTCATGGGTCCTGGTGAACAACAGGCCGCCGAGCTGCTCGACATCCCGTTCAAGAAATACTCCCAGGGCGGGCTGTTCCCGATCGCCTACACCAAGGGCACCGACTTCAAGCTGGCCAAAAGGCTACCCGCCGAGCAACTAACCCATTGGGACACTTGGTAATTCGGTCTCTTGCTCGTCGGTGTGGGGCTGCCTGCGGCGTTCTCATAGCCCGTCGGCGAACCCTTGCTGACGCCACGCTTCGTAGGCGGCCACCGCCGCAGCATTGGACAGGTTCAACGATCGACAACCGGGCAGCATCGGAATGCGGATCTGCGCGGTGATGTGCGGGTCGGCCAGGATGGTCTCATCCAGGCCGGTAGGTTCTGGGCCGAACAGCAGCACATCGCCCGGCGCATAACGGATTTCGGTGAACACCTGCTCGGCATGCGCGGTGAAGGCGAACACCCGCGATCCTTGCACCGCCGCCCAAGTTGCGTCCAGGCTGGGATGTACGGTGACCGACGCCAGGTCGTGGTAGTCCAGTCCGGCGCGACGCAGTTTCGGCTCGGACAGGTCGAACCCGAGCGGTTCGACCAGGTGTAGCTCGCATCCGGTCGCTGCCACCATGCGGATCGCGTTACCGGTATTGGGGGCGATCCGCGGCGACAGGAACACGATGTGGAACACAACACTCCTGTCGCCTGGCGAGGGTCAGGCCGGCGACTGTTCGGTCTCGTCGGTGTCCGTGGGTTCCCCGGCCTCGTACTCGACGACCATTTCGGGCACTTCGGCCTCCGATTCGTACTCGACGACTATCTGGGTCTCGGTGGGCTCCGCGGCTTCTGATTCGTAGTCGACGACGGTCACGGACTCGTCGGATTCAGATTCGGGTTCGGGTTCAGGAGCGGTGGCTTCAACGTCGTGGTCTTCGATTTCGACATCCTCGGCTTCCGCTTCAGCGTCGGATTCGACATGCTCGTCCTCGGTGTCCTCGGTGTCCTCGGTGTCCTCGGTGTCTTCGACGTCCGGTTCGTCGTCCGGGTAGGGAATCGCGTCTTCGTCCTCGTCTTCAGCCCCCAGCTCGGCGTCGTCCTCGCCGTCCTCGTCGTCCCCGCCATCCTCGGAGGAGTCGGCCGAATCCACCTCTTCGACGTCAGACGGCGACTCGGCCAGCACCGCCATCTCGGACTCCTGGGCCGACTTCACGTCCACCGGCACCCGGGATCGGACCACCGGTGTCTCGGTGTCGTCCTCGTCTTGGTCTGATCCGATCAGCAGGAGGCCGGTGAGGTAGATGACAACGAAAACCGTGGCGACAGCCAGGCTTGTGCCCCCTGCCAGGGTTGCCAGCAGTGCCGCGGCGGCGCAGGCGATGAGCCACCAGCGGTCGAACTGCGATTCCATGATCCCGAAACGTGATGTATCCACTTTGGTCTCCATGCCTTAAGACGCCGCCTTAAGCCGGATCTTCCAGCGCACCAGAGAAAGGTACAGAACGCTGAGGCCGGCCAGCATCGCCATGTCGAACCACCAACTCGCACCGATATGCTTCCACCACCGATCCTTCGGGGTCAGCGGTCCGGGTACCAAATTCACCAGGTCGACCGTCGAGGCCGAGGCGGCGAACCCCCACCGGGCGGGCGTCAGCCAAGAAAGCTGGTCCAGCACAAGGCGATTGGTCACCGGGACCATCCCGCCGGAAAACACCAGCTGGCTCATGATCGCCACCACCAGCAGTGGCATGATCTGCTCGTTGGACTTCGCTAGCGCGGACAGCAGCAGCCCGAGGTTTGCCGATGCCACGCAGGTGGCGGCGATCGTCGCGAACAACTCCACCGACGGATTGCCCAGTGCAACAGCACCTTTGGTCGGGCCACCCTTGCCCCACACTACGATCGAGACCATGATCGCCGACTGCAGCACAGCAAAAAGGGTGTACACGCAGACCTTGGCCAGCAGGTAGGCCGTCGTCGACAGGCCCACCGCCTGTTCGCGCCGGAAGATCGCCCGCTCACCGATCAGATCGCGGATGGTCAACGCGGTGCCCATGAACACCGCGCCCACGTTGAGGAAGACCAGAATCTGCCCCGGCTCGTTCGGCGAGCCGCCCATCGGATCGGGAACCCCGAAGCCGACGGTGCCCGGCACCGCCAGCGACAGCACGCCCATGATGAACGGCAACACCGCGAGGAAGAAGAAATAGGCCCGGTCGGACACGATCAGCCGGGTCTGCCGGCGCACGATCGTGGAGAACTGCCGGCGCAGGCTGGTGTGGGTCGGCGCGCCCAGGTCAGAGGGCTGTTCCACCGGCGGCGGCGGCGGTTGCGGGCCGATGAGCGCCAGATACCGGTCGTTGGCGGCCTGCGGGTCGCCGGCGACGGTGGAGAAGATGTCGGCCCAGTTGGTGGTGCCCATCGACGGGCCGATCTGGCTCGGCGGTCCGTAGAACGCGGTTTTGCCGCCCGGGGCCAGCAGCAGCACCTGGTCGCAGACGTCCAGGTAGGTCAGCGAATGGGTGACTACCAGCACCACGCGGCCGGCGTCGGCCAGCTGGCGCAGCATCGTCATCACCTGACGGTCCAGCGCCGGGTCCAGCCCGGAGGTGGGCTCGTCCAGAATCAGCAGCGACGGCCCGGTCAGCAGCTCCATCGCCACCGAGGCGCGCTTGCGCTGACCGCCGGAGAGCTTGTCGACCCGGGTCTCGGCGTGCTGAGTCATCTCCAGTTCGCCGAGCACCTGGGCCACCACCTGCTGGCGATCCTCGGTGGTGGTGTCCGGCGGCAGCCGCAGCTCGGCGGCGTACATCAGCGCCTGGTTGACGGTCAGCTGACCGTGCACCACGTCGTCCTGGGGCACCATGCCGATCCGGGACCGCAGCGAGGCGTAGTCGGCGTGCACGTTGTGGCCCTCGAAGCTGACCGTTCCGCTGGTCGGGTGGGTGTAGCCGGCGATCAGCCGGGCCAGCGTCGACTTGCCGGCGCCGGACGGGCCGATCACCGCGGTCAGCGTGCCGGGCCGCGCGGTCAGCGAGATGTTGTCCAGCAGGGTCTTGTTGTTCTCGATCGTCCAGGTCACCCCGCGCACATCGAGCCCGCCGGTGCCGGTGTCTTCGGCGGTTTCGGTGCGCCGCACCAGTGTGTCGTCGGTGAACACCAGGTCGACGTTGCCGATAGTGACCACGTCGCCCTCGTTGAGCATCGCGGTGTCCACCCGGGTGCCGTTGACGAAGGTGCCGTTGATGGATCGGTTGTCGGAGATCTCCATCCCGCCCGGGGTCGGGATCAGGGTGGCGTGGTGGCGGGAGGCCAGCACGTCCGGGATGACGATGTCGTTATCGGTGGCCCGGCCGATCTTCAGCGATCCCGGCGGCGGGGGCGTCGCTGCGCCCGGCCGCAAGATCTTGAGCATCGAGGTGGCGAGGTTCGATGTGGCGGCCGACGGTGCCGGGGATGGAGCCATCTTGGTCGGCGCGGCATCCGGTGTCACCGGCTGTGCCGACTGCGGGATCGGCGCCGGCCGGCTGTGCGTCGGGAAGGGCGGCCGGCTCGGTGATTGAGTGGGCTGAGCCGGCGGATGGGTGGGCGCAGTCGGCCCGGTCGGTGGGAACGTCGGCTGCGGCCGGGAGCCCGGGTGCATCGGCTGGGACCACGGCGGGGGTGGGGCGCCCCACGGGTGACGGTCGGTCGGCGCGTCGATCTGCACCGTCGGGGTCGCGGGGTGGTGCGCCGCCGCGGCGTCATACCCGCCGGCCCCACCGACTTCGAAGCTCAGCGGCGGCCCGTCTGGATTGCCGATGTTCACCGTCGCGCCGTCGGTGATGTCCACCTCTTGGCGGCGGCGGCCGTTGACGTACATCCCGTTGAGCGAGCCGTTGTCCACCGCCAGCCAGCGGCCGCGGTCAAAGCGCAGCAGTAGATGCGCCCGGGACACCAGCGGATGCGCGATGCGCACGTCGGCCCTCAGGTCACGGCCGACGACGACGTCGTGTCCCGGGGCGAAAGTGCGTGGCGGCCCGTCGTACCGAACGGTCAGCACGGGCGCGGAGGGGCGGCTCATCGGCGCTCACTCTAACCTGGCAGGCATGCAGAACGGCGTTGCGCAGACACTGGACGGCAAACTGACCCGCGACGAGATCTTCGCCGACCTCACCGAGCGGGTCGCCGCGCTGCGCGCCGCCGGCCGCACACCGGGTCTGGGCACCGTTCTGGTCGGTGACGATCCGGGTTCGCACGCCTACGTGCGCGGCAAACATTCCGACTGCGCCAAGGTCGGTATCACCTCGATCCGTCGGGATCTGCCGGCTGATGCCAGCATCGCGCAGCTCAACGACACCATCGACGAGCTCAACGCCAACCCGGACTGCACCGGCTACATCGTGCAGCTGCCGCTGCCGCGGCACCTCGACGAGAACGCCGCCCTGGAACGCATCGACCCGGCCAAGGACGCCGACGGTCTACACCCCATCAACCTGGGCCGGCTGGTGCTGGGGGAGCCGGCGCCGCTGCCCTGCACCCCGCGGGGAATCGTGGCGCTGCTGCGTCGCTACGACGTGGCACTCGACGGCGCCCACGTGGTGGTGATCGGCCGCGGGGTCACCGTCGGTCGACCGCTGGGACTGCTGCTCACCCGTCGAACCGAGAACGCCACTGTGACGTTGTGCCACACCGGAACTCGCGACTTGGCATCGCTGACCAAGCAGGCAGACATCATCGTGGCTGCCGTCGGCGTACCGCACATGGTGACCGGCGCCATGGTGCGACCGGGAGCGGCCGTCATCGACGTCGGAGTGAGCCGGGTCGACGGCAAGCTCACCGGTGACGTGGCCCCCGACGTGTGGGAGGTCGCCGGGCAGGTGTCACCCAACCCCGGCGGAGTAGGGCCGCTCACCCGGGCGTTCCTGCTGACCAATGTCGTTGAGCGGGCTGAAGTCAAACAGGCAGAAACCCGACGATGAACCTGCGCCGCGTTCGGGGGGGAGCGCTGGGGCGGGCGGCCCGGGGGCAATGGCCGATCCTGACGGTCGCGGGCATCTTTGCGGTGGCGCTGGTCCTGGTCGGCGCCGGGTTCTGGCGGCGCGGGGCGTTCCTGATCGGCATTGCCGTCCTAGTGGCGGCGGCTCTACGACTGGTGCTGTCGGAGGATCGGGCCGGCCTGCTGGCGGTACGTACCAAATCCCTGGACTTCGCGACGATGACCACGATCGGGGTGGTGATGGTCTACACCGCGTACACGATCGATCCGCTGGGGACCAGCTAGAACCAACGGACGCTACGCACGATTTTCGCGCTTGCTCCGTTTGTCCTGATACATCTGTTCGTCAGCCTGGGCCAACAGTGCGTCCAAGCTATCGCAGTCGCTCGGCGAACTCTGCACGATTCCGACGCTCGCGGAGAGCCGATACGGCCGGTCCGCGGAAGCAGCGAAGTCGCGGAAACTTGTATTGATGCGGTCCCTCAGTTCGAGTGGGTCGCTGTCGGAACCGGTTACCAGCGCACAGAATTCGTCCCCACCCATACGGGCGACGACGTCAGACTTCCGTAGCGCGCTGCGCAGGACGGTTGAGGCATCCTTGATCAACTCGTCGCCGGCGTCGTGGCCCTGCTGGTCGTTCACTCGTTTGAGGCCGTCGATATCCACGAAGGCAAGCAAGCAACTGCGGTCGTGGTTGTGAGCGGACTGCATCGCCGATAGTGCCAGCAGGTAGAAGCCTCGGCGGTTGAGTAAGCCGGTCAGCTCGTCGGTGATCGACTGGTGGCGGATCTCCTCGTTGGCCTTCTCCAATGCGGCGGTGCGATCCTTGACTCGCTGTTCCAATTCGGTGTAGACCGCGACGTTTTCCATTGCGACCGATGTTGAATCAGCGAGCGCTTGAAGCAACGACACCTCCTGCTCAGAAGGTTGTCGTTCGTGCGCCCAATAGTTTCCGATAGCACCGATCGGGTCGAGCTTGCGGATGGGAACCATCACCAGGCTCTTGACGAAGGTGGGCCGGTAGGCCTCGTGCGGAATCCGCTCGTCCTGGTAGATATCCGGGATCACGGCGGCTTCGCGGTTGAGCATCGCCCAGCCGCTGATGCAGATCTCCATGGGGAAGCGGCTGCCCTTCCACAGCGGGGCGATGGCGTCTTCGTCGGCGTAGAAGCACTTGCCGTTGTCGCGCAGAACAAAAGTGGCGCCGTCGCACCCGGTGAGTTCGCGCGCTGAGGTCCTGATGATGCGCTGGACTTCGGGAAGACTCCGAGCCAGCGACAATTCCTGCACGGCGCGAATCAGTCGCTCCATCCCGCGCGCGTAGTCGGCATCGGTGAACTCCTGTGCCGCCGACAATGATCCGGTCTCCATCCGCGCCTCCGCATGTCACTCGCAACGGCCCTGACTGGCAGGCTATACCAGCATGGATCGTCCGCACACGGTGATGTACGGTAGCGCGATGCCCCGCGAGTTGGCCAGTGCCGGGTGGGTAGCCAACAGATTGCGCACCTCGTCGAGGGTGCGGGTGCGCGCCACGGCCGGTGAGGTGATGCAGTAACTGCGCGACGCGACATAGTCGATCAGTGCCTGCGGAGTGATGTAGTTCGTCCATTCCACCTGGTGGGTGTGCACGTCGGTGAACGGCTCGGCCAGGACGACGGTGGTGTTGGCCCAGTCGTGCTCGGTGCCGACGATGTGGCCCAATTCCTTGACCCAGCCCAGTCGTTCGTCGCGCACGTTCCACAGCAGTCCGAGCCGTCCGCCCGGCCGCAGCACCCGCGAGACTTCGGCGGCGGCCCGTTCCGGGTCGAACCAGTGCCACGCCTGGGCTACCAGCACCGCGTCAACGCTGTTGTCCGGCAACGGGATCTGCTCGGCGGTGCCTAGCAGGGCCGGGGTGTCCGGCAGCGTGGCGCGTAACACATCGAGCATCTCGGCGATCGGGTCGACCGCCACAACGTTCAATCCCCGCTCGACCAGTCGGCTGGTGAGTTTTCCGGTGCCGGCACCCAGATCCAGTACATCGCGGACCGGGTGGTCCGGGTCGGAAGCCAGCAGCCAGTTGATCGCTTCGGGCGGGTAGGACGGCCGGCCACGTTCGTAGGCGGCGGCCTGTGAACCGAAGGACAGCGAACGTTCCTGCCGGCCTTCGGCGGGGGGCGTCACCGGTGTCCGTCGTGCTCGGCCAAGGCCAGGGTCTCGCGGATCAACTGACCCACCTCCTCGGTCTCGGTGAGGAAGCCGTCGTGACCGTATATCGATTCGACGATGTTGAGCTTCCGGCAGCCGGGCAGCAGGTCGGCCAGTTGCTGTTGCAGGCGCAGCGGGTAGAGCCGGTCCGACGGGATTCCGCCGACGACGGCGGGGACCGGGCAGGACCGCAGTGCCGCCTCGACCCCGCCGCGGCCGCGGCCCACATCGTGGCTGGACAGCGCTTCGGTCAGCGCCACGTAGGTGCCGGCGTCGAAGCGCTGAATCAGCTTGGCGCCCTGGTGTTCCAGGTAGCTCTGCACCGCATGGCGCCCTCCGGAGAGCGGATCCTCGTCGCCCTGACCGGAGTTGCCGAACCGGGTGTCCAGCTCGGTCTCGCCACGGTAGGTGAGGTGGGCGAATCGGCGCGCCAGTTGCAGCCCGCCGTCGGGGGAACGGCCGGTGCCGTAATAGTCCCCGCCCTGCCAGTCCGGGTCGGCGGTGATGACGGCGACCTGGCTGCTCTGGGTGCCGATCTGGTCGCCGGTGGCCCGGGCGCCGACGGCCAGCACCAACCCGGCTCGCACCTGGTCCGGATAGCCGATCATCCACTCCAGGGCGCGCGCCCCGCCCATCGAACCGCCGACGACGGCCGCCACCTCGGTGATCCCGAGCGCCGCCAGCGCGGCGACGTCGGCGTTGACCTGGTCGCGCACCGTGATGCGCGGAAACCGTGAGCCCCAGGGCTTTCCGTCCCGTGCCAGTGAGCTCGGCCCGGTGGATCCACGGCAGCCGCCGAGGGCATTGGTGGCTATCGCACACCAACGGTTGGTGTCGATCGGTGCGCCGGGTCCGGCGACACCGTCCCACCAGCCCGGCGTCGGGTGCCCGGGCCCGGCCGGGCCGGTGATGTGGGAGTCGCCGGTCAGCGCGTGCAGCACCACCACCACGTTGTCCCGGGTGGGGGACAGCTCGCCCCAACGCTGCACGGCGATCGAGACGTCCTCGATCACGGCGCCGCTCTCGCAGCGCAGCGGTCCGATGTCGACAATGCCGATCTCACCTTCGGCCGGCAGGGCCGCGGTGTTCAGGCGCACACGTTCGTCGAAAATGGTCATGGGCTCCCTCAAACGGCCGCAACGGCGCACGGGTCGCAAACCTGCGCACCGGACAGCGATGTCGCAGCGGCGATCCCGCGCTGCAGGTCGGTCAGGATGTCGTCGATGCCCTCGCATCCGACGGCGAGCCGAACCAGTCCTGGGGTGACCCCGGTGGCCAGTTGCTCTTCGGCGGACAGCTGCTGGTGGGTGGTGGACGCCGGATGAATCACCAGGGAGCGCACGTCACCGATATTGGCCACGTGACTGTGCAGTTGCAGGGCGTTGACGAAAGCCTGGCCGGCTTGCCGGCCGCCGGTCAGCTCGAAGGACAACACGGCGCCGGTTCCCTTGGGCGCCAACCGCTTCCCACGCTCGTACCACGGCGAGCTGGGCAGGCCGGCGTAGTTGACGCTCACCACGGCGTCGCAGCCGGCCAGATACTCGGCGACTCGCTGCGCGTTGTGCACATGCCGTTCGATCCGCAGGCTCAGCGTCTCCAGACCCTGAGCGATCAGGAAGGCGTTGAACGGGGCGGCCGCCGAACCGAGGTCGCGCAGCAGCTGAACCCGCGCCTTGAGCGCGAATGCGGCGGGACCCAGCTCGGCGAACACCACGCCGTGGTAGCTGGGATCGGGGGTGGTGAACCCGGGGAAATTCCCGTTCGTCCAGTCGAAGGTGCCGCCGTCGACGATCACCCCGGCGATCGCGGTGCCGTGGCCGCCCAGGTACTTGGTGGCCGAATGCACCACGATGTCGGCGCCGTGGGCGATCGGCTGGATCAGGTACGGGGTGGCGATGGTGTTGTCGACGATCAGTGGCACGCCGTTCTCGTGTGCCACCGATGCGACCGCGGGGATGTCGAGGACGTCGATCTGCGGGTTGGAGATGGTCTCAGCGAAGTACGCCTTG
>CAYPTG010000023.1:0-14486 GCA_964413455.1 uncultured Mycobacterium sp.
ACCACCGAGCGCAGCACCTCACCGGAGTGCATCTTGTGAAATGCCGCCTCGACGTCATCCAGGCCGATGCGCTCGGACACGAACTTCTCCAGCGGCAACCGGCCTTGCCGGTACAGGTCGATCAGCGTAGGAAAGTCGCGCTCCGGCAGGCAGTCTCCGTACCAGGACGATTTCAGCGACCCGCCGCGGGAGAAGAAGTCCACCAACGGCATATCCAGCCGCATGTCCGGCGTCGGCACGCCCACCAGCACCACGGTGCCGGCCAGGTCCCGGGCGTAGAAGGCCTGCTTCCAGGTCTCCGGACGTCCGACGGCGTCGATCACCACGTCGGTGCCAAACCCATCGGTCAGATCCTGGATCGCTTCGACGACATCGACCTCGCGGGCGTTGACGGTATGCGTAGCGCCGAACTCCTTGGCCCGGTTGAGCTTTGCCGCATCGACATCGACGGCGATGATCGTCTTCGCCCCGACCAGTCGCGCGCCGGCGATCGCCGCGTCACCTACCCCGCCGCAGCCGATCACCGCCACGGTGTCGTCGCGGCCGACCGCCCCGGTGTTGATCGCCGCGCCGATCCCGGCCATCACGCCGCAGCCCAGCAGACCGGCCACCGCCGGGTCGGCATCGGTGTCGACCTTGGTGCACTGGCCTTCGTGCACCAGGGTTTTGTCGGCGAATGCACCGATGCCCAGCGCCGGGGTCAGCTCGGTGCCGTCGGTGAGCGTCATCTTCTGGGTGGCGTTGAAGGTGTCGAAGCAGTACTGGGGACGTCCGCGTTTGCAGGCCCGGCACTGCCCGCATACCGCGCGCCAGTTGAGAACGACGAAGTCGCCAGGGGCGACGTGGGTGACCCCCTCACCCACGGTCTCGACGGTGCCCGCAGCCTCGTGGCCCAGCAGGAACGGGTACTCGTCGTTGATTCCGCCGTCGCGGTAGGTGAGGTCGGTGTGGCACACCCCGCAGGCCGCGATGGCGACGACGACCTCGCCGGGACCGGGGTCGGGGATGACCACGTCGACGATTTCGACTGGCTGGCCTTTCGCACGGGAGATCACGCCGCGCACCGTCTGGCTCATGAATTGGACCTTAGCGGCCGCCGGGTGACGGTTACCGTGGCGGTCGATGTCCACCTCTCTTGACCTGATCGCCGACTGGCCGGTTCCGCATGCCGCCGCCGTGGTGATCGGCCCGCCCGGTGTGCTGGCCGGTTACGGCGACCAGACGGCAGCGTTCCGGCTGGCGTCGGTGACCAAACCACTGGTCGCCCGGGCGGCCCAAATCGCCGTCGAAGAGGGCGTCGTCGACCTCGACACCCCCGCTGGTCCGCCGGGCTCCACCGTGCGGCATCTGCTCGCGCACGCCTCCGGGCTGGCCATGGGTTCGGCGCAGCTGCAAGCCCAGCCCGGCACCCGGCGGGTGTACTCCAACTACGGCTTTGCGGTGCTGGCGCAGACCATCGAGGAGCAGTCCGGTATCGAGTTCGGCCGGTATCTGCGTGAGGCGGTCTGCGAGCCGCTGGGCATGGCGGCTACCGACCTGCCTGGCGGCGCGTCGACGGCCGGGTTCGGCGCGGTGTCGACGGTGGCCGACCTGGCCCGGTTCGCCGGGGAGCTGCTGCGGCCGGTCACGGTGTCCCCGCAGATGCACGCCGAGGCCACTAGCGTGCAGTTCCCGGGCCTGGACGGGGTGCTGCCCGGGTACGGGATGCAGCGGCCGAACGACTGGGGGCTGGGCTTCGAAATCCGCGACGGCAAGTCGCCGCACTGGACCGGTGCGGGCAACTCGGCCGCAACCTACGGCCACTTCGGGCAGACCGGCACGTTCCTCTGGGTGGACCCGACCCGCGACCTGGCTTTGGTGGTGCTCACCGACCGGGACTTCGGCGACTGGGCCAAACCGCTGTGGCCCGCGCTGTCCGATCGGGTGCTGGCGGAATTCGCCTCGGGCAATCGGGACTAGCGCGATAACGATGCGGGGCCGAGGGCCCCGAGGAGGAGTCGGGCAATCGGGACCAGCGCGATGACGATGCGGGGCCGAAGGCCCCGAGGAGGAGTCGGGCAATCGGGACTAGCGCAACAGGGGCATCAGAGGGCACAATAGACACGTACGACACATCTGCATCTTCGGAAACACCAGGTCGTTGGGGAAGACGTCCCTAGTGGAGCCGGAGGAGCAAGTGATGCGTGCGTCGAATCAATTCGCCGACGCGACGACAGGCGTGGTGTATCTGCACGCCTCACCCGCGGCGGTGTGCCCACATGTCGAGTGGGCGTTGTCGTCGACCCTTGGTGCCAAAGCGCACTTGACCTGGACCCCGCAGCCCGCGATGCCGGGTCAGCTGCGGGCGGTGACCAACTGGATCGGCCCGGTGGGTACCGGCGCGCGGCTGGCCAATGCGCTGCGGTCGTGGTCGGTGCTGCGCTTCGAGATCACCGAGGACCCGAGCCCGGGTGTCGACGGCCAGCGGTTCTGCCACACCCCGCAGCTGGGTCTGTGGAGCGGAGCGATGAGCGCCAACGGCGACATCATGGTCGGCGAGATGCGGCTGCGCACCTTGATGTCGGCGGGCGCCGACACGCTTGCCGCCGAGCTGGATACGGTGCTGGGCACTGCATGGGACGACGCTCTGGAGCCGTATCGGGACGGCGGTGACAGCGGCGAGGTGAGCTGGCTGAGCCGGGGTGTGGGCTAGCCGGTGCCGGACCGGCGGCATCAGCCGCCGCGGCCGGGGAGCGTCATTTTCTGTCGGTGGTTCGAACTAATATTCGAATCATGAAGACGGGTGTGACGGTCGAATCCGGGGTGGTGATGGCCGCGCTGGACGAATTGGACGCCGTCTGGGACCGGCTGGCCGGGCTGCCGTTCTCGGCGCTGGACGCCGAGCAGACGCTGGCGGTACTGGACCGGCTGGAGGTTCATCGGCGTCGGCTTCCTGCGGTGGAGCACGGGTTGCTCAGTCATGCCCAGGCGGTGGCGACCCCGGTGGAGCTGGGGGCCAAGTCGTGGCGGGCGGTGCTGGCGGGCCGGTTGGGGATCGGCGCCACTGACGCCGGGCGGCGGCTTGCCGAAGCCGCTCAGCTGGGGCCTCGGCAGACCGTCACCGGCGAGTCGCTGGAGCCCGAGTTAGCGGCCACCGCGGCGGCCCAGGCCCGTGGGCAGATCGGCGCCGACCATGTGAGGGTGATCCGGGATTTCTTGGCCGCACTGCCCGCCGATGTCGATCCGGGCACCCGGGAGGCGGCCGAGGCCCAGTTGGGGCAGCTGGCCGGCGGGCTGACTCCCGAAGGGCTTCGCACCGTCGCTCGGCAGCTGCTGGGCTACCTCGATCAGGACGGCACCCTGGATGACGAGCGTGAGCATGCCCGCAAACGCGGGATCACCCTGGGTTGTCAGGAACTTGACGGGATGAGCCGGCTGACCGGTTGGGTCGATCCCGCGCTGCGGGCCGCCCTGGAGGCGATCCTGGCCAAACTCGCCGCCCCCGGATACTGCAATCCCGACGATGAACAGCCGTGTGTGGACGGCGTTCCGTCGCAAGCCCAGATCAGCGGCGATACCCGCAACGGGGCGCAGCGTACCCATGATGCGCTCACCACCGTGTGCACCGCGATGCTGGCTTCCGGACAGCTGGGTCAGCACAACGGGCTGCCGGTGACCATCGTGGCCACCGCCACCCTGGCCGAGCTGTCGGCGGCAGCCGGGCAGGCCCACACCGGCGGCGGCGCCCTGATCCCCATCCCGACCTTGCTGAAGATGGCCGCTGCCGGCGCCCACCCATACCTGGCGCTATTCCACAGCCCTCGTCAGATTCAGCTGTATTACGGGCGTACCCGGCGCACTGCCAGCCCCGGCCAACGTCTGGTGCTGCACGCCACCGAGCGGGGCTGTACGAAACCCGGCTGCACCACCGGCGCGTACCACTCCCAAGTGCACCACGCCGTGCGTGATTGGCGACACGGCGGCAACACCGACATCGACGAACTCACCCTGGCCTGCCCCCAGGACAACCGCCTCGTCGACGATTCGCCCAGCGGGTGGACCACCCGAAAACGCAAGCACGACAACCGAACCCAATGGATACCGCCCCGACACCTCGACCGAGGTCAGAGCAGAGTCAATCTATATCACCACCCAGAAAGAGTGCTCCACCCCGACGGCGATGCCCCCGACTGCGCCCAGGACGGCGACGCCGCTGGAGATGACCCCGGATAGCGGATAGTGGGCATGGCGGGCGCAGCGGGAACTCAGGGCACCAGAATCTTCAGCGCCCCGGGCACCGCGGAGATCTCCGCGGGCAACGGGCAGGCGAAGTCCCCGTCGGCGTAGGCGTTGATACCGGGCGATTCGACGGTGATGGTGCGGGCCCGGTCGGTGCTGACTTGGTCGAGGTCGATGTGGGTACCTTTGAAGACGGTGGGGAACAGCCGGATGAGCTGGGTGCGTGAGCCGGCCCGCACCATGGTGACGTCGAGCAGGCCGTCGGCGTGGTCCGCATCCGGGCAGATCAGCATCCCGCCGCCGTAGCTGCGGGTGTTGCCGAATGCCGCCAGCGTCAGGTCGGTGACGACCTCGCGCTCGCCGTCGAAGACCAGCCGGAACGGCAGCGGCCGCAGCTTGGACAGCTCCGCGACGATCGCCAGGTTGTAGCGCATCCGGCCATGCGGCCAGCGCATCCGATTGCCGCGATCGCTGACCAACGAGTCGAAACCCGTTGCGGCGACGGTGCCGAACCAGGTGCTCGACCCGTCCGCGCCCCGGATGTGTCCAAGATCCACGGTCTCGGTCTTGCCCGCGGCGATGACGTCGACGGCCGCCGCCGGGTCGCCGGTCGGAATTGCGTATTCGCGGGCATGGTCGTTGCCGGTGCCGGCCGGGATGATGCCGAGCGGAATACCGCTGTGCGCCAACACCTGTAGCGCCAGCCGGATGACGCCGTCACCGCCGACGACAACGAACGCATCGGTGCCCTCGTCCACCGCTCGCGCCGACAGCTCGCGGGCCTGGGCGGCGTCACGGCCGACGATCCCGATGACGTCGATGCCGAGCTCCTGGAATCGCGCGACCGCCCGCTCGGCGGCGTGTGGCGCATTACCGTGACCGGCCATCGGGTTGGTCAGAACGGTGACCCGGGCTATCGGTATCCCGGAGCCGGCCGACGCGGAGTCTGCTGTCACGGAATCAGCTTGCCGGGGTTGAGGATTCCTGCCGGGTCGAGAGTCTGTTTGACCGCGCGCAGTACCTGCACCCCGAGCTCGCCGATCTCGCCGGTCATCCAAGGCCGGTGATCGGCGCCCACGGCATGGTGATGGGTGATGGTGCCGCCGGCCGCGATGATGGCGTCGCACGCGGCAACCTTGGCCGAACGCCATTGCTGCGCAACATCTCCGCGTTGCCCGGCCACCACGGTGAAGTACAGCGAGGCCCCGGTGGGGTACACATGCGAGATGTGGCACATCACCAAAGCCGCTGTGCCACTTGCCGACAGCGCCGAGGTCAGCGCCTCGGTCACCGCCGCCTTGAGGGTGGGGATGTTCGACCAGGTGGTCGCGGTCTCCAGCGTCTCGCAGATGGCCCCGGCTGCCAGCAGCGAGTCCCGCAGGTAGGGCGCGTCGAACCGGCCGTGCTCCCAGGCCTGCGCGGGGCCGTCCCCGAGCGAGGTGCCGCCGTGTGCTGCAAGCAGCGCGGCTGTCTCGGCCTTCCGGCTTTCGGTGTGCGCGGGGCTGCCCTCGAAGGCGGTGATGGCCAGACAGCCCCCGGTGACGCTCTGCTCGCCGATGCTGTGTGTGGTGGCCAGGTTGATCCCGGTCTCCACTTCATCAGAGAGCCGCAGCACGGTAGCGCCGGTCCCGGTCTGGGTGACCGCCCGCAGTGCTTCGGCACCGGTGGCGAAGTCGGGGAACGACCAGGCCTCATAGCGCACAGTTTCCGGAGCCGGATGCACCCGTACCCGCACCCGGGTGATGACGCCGAACACCCCTTCCGAGCCGCAGAACAGTTCTCGCAGATCGGGCCCGGCGGCCGAGGCGGGGGCCCGGCCGAGCTCCAGCGTCCCGGCCGGGGTGATCACCCGCATCCCGCGCACCATGTCGTCGAACCGGCCGTATCCGGCGGAATTCTGGCCGGATGACCGGGTCGCGGCGAAACCGCCGATGCTGGCGAAGCGGAAACTCTGTGGGAAGTGACCCAGCGAGAAGCCGCGCTCACCGAGCAGCCGTTCGGCCTCCGGTCCGGTGACCCCGGCGCCCAGTTCGGCTTCCCCGGATACCTCATCGAGTCGGTGCAGCGCGTCCAGTCGGCGTAGGTCCAGCGTGATCACGGCGCCGAAGTCGCCGCGGATCGGGTCCAGCCCGCCCACCACACTGGTGCCACCGCCGAACGGCACCACCGCGACGCCCTCGCGTGAGCAGAACTCCAGGATCGCGGCGACCTGGTCGTCGTCGCTCGGCAGCGCCACCGCATCGGGAGCGTCCTGGCGGATTTGCTTGCGACGCAATAGATCCAGTGTCGACTTGCCGCCTGCGTGAAGCAGCCGGTCACGGTCGGCGGTCCGCAGATACCGCTCACCGACGATCGCCGCCAGGCCGGCGCTCTGTTCGGCGCTCAGCGCGCTGGGCGACAGCTCGATGTCGTCGATACCCGGCGCGGGGATCTCCACCCCGGACACCCCCAACGCCTGCTCCAGCAGGGAGCGGATACCGGGGGAGAGTGGCTTCGCCAGAGTCGGATCGCCCCAGGCGTCCCAGGCCATCGGAGGCAGTAGATTCTCAGCGGCTGAAGCGTCGACCATGGGTACAGTATCGCCGGTGGCCGCCTCCACCGTCCCCGCCTTGAGCGCAGCTCGTCGACGCGCCGATCTGGCCGCGCTGGCCGACCACCAAACCGTCGACCTCATCGTGATCGGCGGCGGGATCACCGGCACCGGCGTGGCGCTGGACGCGGCCAGCCGTGGGCTGTCGGTGGTCCTGATCGAAAAGCACGATCTGGCGTTCGGCACCAGCCGGTGGAGCTCCAAGCTGGTGCACGGCGGGCTGCGCTACCTGGCCAGCGGCAACGTCGGCATCGCCCGGCGCAGTTCGGTGGAGCGCGGCATCCTGATGACCCGCAACGCGCCGCATCTGGTGAGCGCGATGGCGCAGCTAGTGCCGCTGCTACCGGAGATGAGCCGTTCCCAACGGGTGCTGGTGCGAGTCGGGTTCCGTGCCGGTGACGTGCTGCGGGCGCTGGCCGGCACCAAGGCTTCGGTGCTGCCGCGACCGCGCCGGATCGGTCCCACTGAGGCGATCGCGATGGCGCCCACCGTGCGCCGCGACGGCCTAGACGGTGCGTTGCTGGCCTACGACGGGCAGTTGATCGACGACGCCCGACTGGTGGTCGCGGTGGCCCGCACCGCCGTCCAGCACGGCGCGACGATCCTCACCCGGGTTGCGGCGTCGGCGGCTACCGGCTCGTCGGTACGGCTCACCGACGAGTTGACCGGCGAGTCGTTCGATCTGGCCGCCCGCGCCGTGATCAACGCGACCGGGGTATGGGCCGCGCAGGTGGACACCTCGATCCGGCTGCGGCCCAGCCGCGGGACACACCTGGTGTTCGACGCCGCGACGTTCGGCAATCCGACTGCGGCGCTGACAATTCCGATCCCCGGCTCGACTAGCCGCTACGTGTTCGCGATGCCCGAACAGTTGGGCCGGGTGTACCTGGGGCTGACCGACGAGGAAGCTCCCGGTCCGATCCCGGACGTGCCGGAGCCGACGCCGGCGGAGGTCGACTTTCTGCTGGACACCGTCAACACCGCGCTGCAAACCTCGCTGACCACCGCCGACGTCACCGGCGCGTACGCCGGGCTGCGTCCACTCATCGACGCCGGTGAGGAAGACGGCGATGCGGGAAGCGACACCGCGGACCTTTCCCGCGAACACGCGGTACTGGAAAACGACTCCGGAATGTTCAGTGTGGTGGGTGGCAAGCTCACCGAGTACCGGCTGATGGCCCAGGACGTGCTAGACCGGGCGCTGGCAGCGCGGGGGCTGGCCGCCGGACCGTGCCGGACCCGAAACCTGCCGCTGATCGGTGCTGCGGCCAATCCCGGTGCCGCCCAGCAGATTTCGATGCCATTACCGCCCTCGCTGATAGCCCGCTACGGTGCCGAAGCGCCCGGTGTCATCGCCGCGGCCCGCTGCGACCGGCCGGCCGACCCGGTGGCCGACGGGATCGACGTCACCCGGGCGGAGTTCGAATTCGCCGTCACCCACGAGGGAGCCCTCGACGTCGGCGACATCCTGGATCGCCGCACCCGGATCGGGCTGGTGGCCGCCGAGCGGGAGCGCGCGGTGCCCGCCGCGCAGGAGATGCTCGCGTTGTGACCGTCGCGTCGCCGGTGCCCTATCGGCACACCGTTCTGGCGTTGCTGTCGCTGACCTTTGCCACCGGACTGGTCGACGCGGTCAGTGTGCTGGTGCTCGGGCATGTGTTCGTCGCCAACATGACCGGCAACGTGATCTTCCTCGGATTCTGGTTCGTCCCGCATCACGGGGTGGACCTCCCCGCGGCGGTGATGGCCTTCGTCGGCTTCGTGCTCGGCGCGATCATCGGCGGCCGGTTGACCCGCTACCTGCACCACGACAGGCGTCGGTGGCTGACTGTGGCGCTGGGCATCGAGGTGGTGGTGCTGGTGGTGCTCGCCGCGCTGTGCGGTGCCGGTGTGCTGGGCTACACCGGCGCGGACCGGCTCATTCTGATCGCTGCTCTGGCAACGGTTTTCGGTGCGCAGAACGTCGCGGCCCGGCAATTCGGCATCCAGGAGCTGACCACCACCGTGCTCACTGCCACCATCGTCGGCATCGGCGCCAACAGCCGGCTGGCCGGCGGTACCGGTGAGGGGGAGAAGCTGCGCTACCTGGTGGTGCTCACCATGTGCGGCGGGGCGATCGTCGGCGCGACGATGACGAGGTTTGTGGTCGCCCCGGTGATCGCGCTGGCCGCTGTCGCGATCGCCACCGGGCTTGCCGTATTCCGGTACGGTCCGGCGGCGCCAGACAATCACCCGGACTGACCGCTGCCAACGGAAGCTCGGCGAACTCGCCCGGCTGCTCCTACGCTGATCGCGTGGCTGGCATGGAAGGTGTGCCCTGGTCAGGGCGCGGTGCCGTGGTGTGCGGGGTGGCCGGGCTGTACGTCTTCTTCCAAATGGTGCTGCAAACCTTTCCCAGCGTCATGCGCGAAGGGCTGGTCGTTGACTTTTCGCTGAACGAATCGGGGTTCGGGGGCTTGTCCTCCAGCTTCTACTATCCCTACGTTCTGCTCCAGGTTCCCGCCGGAATCCTGGTGGCCCGCTTCGGTCCGCGGGCGGTGCTGATCGCGGGGACACTGCTGTGCACCGTCGCGGCGTTCGTCTTCTCGGCAGCGCAGACCGCCGATACCGCCGAACTGACCCGCATCATCATGGGGCTCGGGGCGGCACCGACCGTGGTGTGCACGTTGACCCTTGTCGCGCAATGGTTTCCGGCGCGTCTGTTCCCGGTTTTGGCGGCAGCGACCGAGGTATTCGGAATGATGGGCGCCGCCATGGGCCAGGAAGCCCTCGGATTCATCGTCGAACATGCGGGATGGCGCACCGGGATGACGATCTGCGGGGCGGTGTCGGGACTGCTGCTGTTGCTCATCATCGTCGTGGTCAGGAATCGACAGCCGCCCGGCGGTAGCGACTCCTCGCCTCTACCCCGGCTGGCCGAGTTGACGCGACTGCTGACCTCCATGCCGATCCTGGCGCCGGCCCTGGCCGGTGGATTGGTCGCAGCGGCCGGCGTCGCGTTCGGATGGCTCTGGGGTGTGTCGTATCTGCAGGCCTACCACCAGATGAGTCTGGAGACGGCGTCGCTCTGCGCATCCTTCTACTTCTGGGGCTGTCTGCCCGGCATGCTGGGCACCGCCTGGGTGTGCTCCCGGTTCGACGTCGCGGCCCGGTTGCTCGCTCTGGGCGCGGTCGGCACCGGGGTCATGATGGGCCTGATCCTGTATGTGCTGCGCGGCGCCGAGGTGCTGTCGGTGGCGATGTTCGTCCTGGGCTTCTTCAATTCGTTCTACGTCTTGGCGTTCACGATGGTGAAACGCGCGGCCCCACCGCCGCTGACCGGTGTTGCGATGGGGCTGACCAACATGTTGATCGTGGGCATTGGTGGATTGCTGTTGCAGCCCTTGATCGGGGTTCTCGGGCACGCCAGCGGCCAGGATGTGCCGGGTGCGGCGGTGCTGAGCGTGACGATCGCCGCGCAGGTTCTCGCGTTGCTGATCCTCGCGGCAGCCAGGCTGCGGGCTGAATTGTCTCGCTCCTCAACCGCCTCCTTCTGAGGCGGTCTTGTCGACTCGATTAGAGCGGGATGTTCTTGTGCTGCCCGCGGAGCTGCGGAGCCTGCGCCAACGCCTCGGTGAGCTTGCTGCGGGTGTGCGCCGGGTCGATCTTCTCGTCCACCACACCGATGTCGATCGCGCTGTCCACCCCGCCGGCGATCCGTTCGTGCTCGACGGCCAGTTCCTCGTGCAGCGCCTCGCGCTGGTCCTCGGGGGTGGCGGCCAGCTTCTTCTTGTGCAGGATGCCGACGGCCGCCTTGGCGCCCATCACGGCGACCTCGGCGTCCGGCCAGGCGAACACCTTGGAGGCTCCCAGCGAGCGGGAGTTCATCGCGATGTAGGCCCCGCCGTAGATCTTGCGAGTGACGAGCGTGACTCGCGGGACAGAGGCCTCACCGAAGGCGTGCAGCAGCTTGGCGCCGCGGCGCACCACCCCGCCCCACTCTTGATCGACACCCGGCAGGTAGCCCGGAACGTCGACGATGACCACCAGCGGGATGCCGAACGCATCGCACAGCCGGACGAATCGCGCTGCCTTCTCGGCACTTTCGGAGTTCAGGCAGCCGCCCAGACGCAGCGGGTTGTTGGCCAGCACGCCTACCGTCCGGCCGGACAACCGGCCCAGGCCGACCACCATCGACGGCGCCCACTTGGACTGGAACTCCTCGAACGGGGAGTCGGAGTCCAGTAGCGCCTCCACCAGCGGGTGCACGTCGTAGGCCCGGCGCGGCGAGGCGGGCAGCAGGGCGTGCAGATCGGCGTCGCCGGCCTCTGCCTTGGCGCGGTCGAAATGGCCCTGCTGGCAGAAGTAGCTGACCAACCGCCGGCCACGGACATAGGCGTCGTGCTCGTCGTCGGCGACGATATGGCAGACCCCGGACTTCTTGTGGTGGGTGTCGGGCCCACCGAGGGATTCCATGTCGACGTCCTCGCCGGTCACGCTGCGCACCACGTCCGGACCGGTGACGAACACGCGCCCCTGTGGGGCCATGATCACCACGTCGGTCAGTGCCGGCCCGTAGGCGGCGCCGCCAGCGGCAAAACCCACCACCACCGAGATCTGCGGGATGTGGCCGGAGGCCCGGATCATCGCCTCGAACACCTGGCCCACCGCGTGCAGCGCCCGCACCCCTTCGGCCAACCGGGCCCCGCCGGAGTGCCAGATGCCCACGATCGGGCTGTTCTCCTCGATGGCCAGGTTGTAGGCGTCGACGATGTGCTGGCAGCCCTCGACACCCATCGCGCCGCCCATCACGGTGCCGTCGGTGCAGAACGCGACGGTGCGCACCCCGTTGACCGTGCCGGTGGCGGCCAGGATGCCGGAATCGTCGCGCGGGTGGCACAGCGCCACGCTGCCCTCGTCGAAGAAGGTACGCAGCCGTAGCAGCGGGTCGCGAGGATCGAGCGATTCGCCGACCATCTCGGGGGCCATGATCGTCATCCCAATCTCCTCATGCCGGGGGCGTGCTGCTGTTTGTGAGTCTTGCCGAACGTTTTAGTACTTGCCGAACGTGATGGCGACGTTGTGGCCGCCGAAGCCGAACGAGTTGTTCACCGCGTACTGGTAGTTACCGGTGCGCGGTTCGCCGGCTACTACGTCCAGGTCGATCTCCGGATCCAGGTTGTGCAGGTTGCGGGTCGGCGGGACGACGCCGTCGCGCAACGCCATCAGGGTCAGAATCGACTCCACCGCGCCGACCGCGCCCACCGAGTGGCCCAGTGCGGACTTGGGCGCGTAGACCACCGGCCGGTGGCCGCCCATCGCGTTATTGATCGCCTTACCCTCGGCGACGTCACCCACCGAGGTGCCGGTGGCGTGCGCGTTGATGTGGTCGATGTCGGAAGGTTGTAGCCCGGCCAGTTCGACGGCCCGGGTGATGGCGTGACCGGCCCGTTCACCGCTGGGGTCCGGTGCCACCATGTGATACCCGTCGGAGGTGACCCCGACGCCCATGATCCGGCCCAGGATGTTGGCTCCGCGGGCCTTGGCGTGCTCCTCGGTTTCGATCACCATCAGCGCGGCGGCCTCACCGAAAACGAACCCGTTGCGGTCCCGGTCGAACGGCCGGCAGGCCCCGGCCGGATCGTCGTTGCTGGTCGACAGCACGATTCGCATCTGCGCGAACCCGGCGATCGGGACCGCCTCGATCTTGGTCTCCACGCCACCGCAGATGGCGATGTCGGCCTCGCCGTAGGCGATGTTGCGCCAGGCATTGGCGATGGCCTCCGAACCCGACGCGCACGCCGAGATCGGTGTGCAGACCCCGGCCTGGGCGTGCCGTTCCAACCCGACGACCGCGGCCGCCCCGTTGGGCATGAACATCTGCACCACCAACGGGGAGACCGCACGCAGACCCTTGGCCCGCATGCCGTCGTAGGCGAACACCAGCTCTTCCGCCGAGCCCATCCCGGTGCCGATGGACACCATCAGCCGACGGGTGTCGACCTCGGGCGAGCCGGCGTTGAGCCACACCCGCCGGCCCATCACCGTCGCCATCTTCTGCAGATAGGACAGCCGGCGTAGCTCCACCCGGGTCAGCTCGGAGTCGAAATCCTCCAGCAGATGCCCGCCGATACGCACCGGCAGGTCGTACTCGGTGACGAACGGATCGTCCAGGGCGCGGATTCCACTCTGGCCGTCGAGCAGCTGCTTCCAGGTGTTCTCGGCGTCGACGGCCAACGCGGTCGTCATTGCCACGCCGGTGACGACCACGTCAGGAAGACCGTTGCCCGTTGTCAGCGGTGCCATTGGTGCCGAAATTGCCTTTCTCGGATGTGTCTTTCAGCGTGTCTTTCGGGGCTGCGACGGTTCAGTAGCGCCCGAAGGCGAGTGCCACGTTGTGCCCGCCGAAGCCGAACGAGTTGTTGATCGCGTACTGGTAGTCGCCGTAGCGGGGTTCGCCGGCTACGACGTCCAGGTCGATCTCCGGGTCCGGCGTCTCGTAGTTCAGCGTCGGCGGGATGACCCCGTCGCGCAGCGAGAGCACCGTCAGGATCGACTCCAGCGCACCGACCGCACCGATGGAATGGCCCAGCGCCGACTTCGGCGCGTACACCGCCGCGTGCTGCACCCCGGCAACCCGGATGGCGTTGGCCTCGGCGGTGTCGCCGATCGGGGTGGCCGTGCCGTGCGCGTTGACGTGGTCGATGTCCTTGGCCGACACACCGGCCAACTCCATCGCACGCGTCATCGCCCGACCCGCCCGAAGACCGTCCGGAGCAGGCGCCACCATGTGGAAGCCGTCGGAGGTGATACCCGCACCCATCAGCCGGGCCAGCGGCACCGCGCCGCGGGCCTTGGCGTGCTCCTCGGTCTCGATGACCATCAGCGCGCCGGCCTCGCCGAAGACGAAGCCGTCCCGGTCCTTGTCGAACGGCCGGGAGGCGGCTTGCGGGTCGTCGTTGCGGGTCGACATCGCGCGCATCATCGAAAACGCCGCGATCGGCAGCGCCTCGATCATGCCCTCGACGCCGCCGCACACGGCCATGTCGGCGTCACCCATGACGATCTGCCGCCAGGCGTGGGCGATGGCTTCGGACCCCGACGAGCACGCCGAGACCGGGGTGACGACCCCGGCGCGGGCGCCCAGTTCGAGGCCGACGACCGCGGCTGCGCCGTTGGGCATGACCATCTGAACGGCCAGCGGGGACACCTTGCGGGGGCCGCCTTCGTTCATCGCGTCGTACATCTCGACGATCTTCTCGCCGCCGCCCAACCCGGTGCCGATGACGACCGTCAGGCGGTCCTTGTCGACCTCGGGCGCGCCCGCGGACTCCCACAGCTTGTTGCCGAGGTACTTCGACATCCGCTGGACGTAGGACATGCGTCGCATATCCAGGCGACCCATGTGGCTGTCGACCGGATCGACGAGGTGCCCGCCGATCTTGACCGGAAGGTCCCACTTGGTGACGAACTCGTCCTCCAGGACCCGGATGCCGCTTTCACCGGCCAGCAGGCTCTTCCACGTGCTGTCGATGTCAGGGCCGAGCGCCGTCGTCGCCTCGACGGCGGTCACCACGACATTCGGGAACCCGCCGTTAGCAGTGGAAGGTCTGGTCACGACTCGGAACCGAACTTCTCGCGCAGAGCGGCGGCGGCCTCGGGGTTCTCTTCTTCCAGCTTCTGGATGTAGGAGACGACG
>CAYPTG010000024.1:0-14219 GCA_964413455.1 uncultured Mycobacterium sp.
CCGGCCAGGGCGACCGCGGCCAACACCAGCATCGACGTGGTGATCGCCCCTGAGGTGGCGTTGACCACCGAGTGCTTGATGGCGTCGACGGATTCGGGTGCCAGCCCGGCCAACGTCCTGTCCGCCCTGGCCATGTCGCCGTCCTGTACCGCATCGGCGTATTGCGCAGCGGCGTCGCGCAGTTCGGGTTTGATCCCGGGGCCGACCTTGGAGGCGGTGAGGGTGCCGATGATCGAGGTCACCAGGCCGACGCCGAGGGCGGCCGGGATGTTGAACGTCATCTGCATCAGCCCCGAGCCCATGCCGGCGCGCTGGGCGTCGACCGCTGACATACCGGCGGTGTTGCAGGCCGGCAGCGCGATGCCGACGCCGATTCCCATGAGCGCCAACGGGATCACCATCTGGGCCAGCGTGGTTCCGGGCCGGAAGAACAGCCCGATCCAGGCCAGTGCCACGGCCTGCATCAGCAGCGCAACGGTGATCGGGATGCCGGGACCGATCTTGTCGACCCAGCGGCCGGCGGGCGGCTCGAACAACATGCAGATACCGGTGGTGATGACGATGACCCAGCTGGCCTTGCCGGGGGAGAAGTTGAGCACGTTGATCAGGTACAGCGAGCCGATGAACGTCAGGAACGGGATGTAGACGAACCCCACCGCGCTTTCGGCGAAGAACCCGCCGGAGAACAGCCGCTCCTTCCACAGGCCGAAATCGACCAGAGGATGGGCGATTCGGGTCTCCACCACTCCGAACAGGCCGAGCAGGCCGACGCCGCCAAGGATGGAACCCCAGGTCTCCGGCGAGCTCCAACTCGATGAGGAGTGCTGCAGTCCGTAGGTGAGCAGCGTGATTCCGGTAGCGCCCAGGATCAACCCGAGCCAGTCGTATCTGCCGGATGCGATGACGCTCTGGTATCCGCGGGTGGCCGCCAGCGTGACGGCGATGACCAGCGCGGTCAACGGCAACGACACCCAGAACACCCAGCGCCAACTGGCGATGTCCATCATCCAGGCGGCGAACAGCGGCCCGATCAGCAGGCCGAAGCCGTGCGCAAAACCCCACACCCCGACCGCGAAACCTCGTCGTGCCAGTGGGAATGAGTTGACCACGATCGACAGGGTGGCCGGCGCGGAGATGCCGATGCCGATGCCCTGGATGGCGCGTCCGCTGATCATCAGCGGGCCGCCGACGGCGATCGCCGACATCAGCAGGCCGGCGCCGAAGATGACGAAACCGATGACGATCATCTTGACTTCGCCGACCAGATCACCCATCCGCCCGCCGGCCACCAGCGCAGCGCCGAAGGCCAGGCTGTAGGCGGTGATCGTCCAGGTCTGCGCCGAAAGGCTCAGTGCCAGATCTTCTTTGATGGTGGGCAGAGCCGGCCCGATGACCGTGCTGAACATCTGCGCGATCAACGCGCCGAAGCCCATCGCCGCCAGGATGGCCCAGGCCGCCTTGCTCACCTTCGGGGCGCCGAGCGCGGCGTCGGCGGCGCTGTCACCGGCCATTGCGGGTTGTCCTTTCCACCAGATCCCACGGTCCGAATGCCTGGGGGAGGATCTGCGCCATGGTCTGCACGCCCTCGGGCGTCATCACCGCGAGATCGGGCCCGCCGTGTTCGTAGAGCAGCTGCCGGCAGCGGCCGCACGGCATCAGCGGATCGCCGTTGCCGTCGACGCAATAGACCGCGGTCAGCCGTCCGCCGCCGGTGGCGTAGAGCGCGGACACCATCGAGCATTCGGCGCACAGCGTGATCCCGTAGGAGGCGTTCTCGACGTTGGCCCCGGAGACCACCCGGCCGTCGTCGGCGAATCCGGCCACCCCCACCGGGAAATCCGAGTATGGCGAATACGAGTTCGCGGTCGCGGCGACGGCGGCGGCATGCAGCTGATCCCAGTCCACCTGCTGGTCGGCCCGACCCATCTGACCCGCCTCCTGTGCGAAGACACCACCGGCCGCAAACGTGGCCGACGGCGCCAACGTAGCACCGCAGCGCCCCGGAATCGCCGGAAATCGCAGGGTGCGACGCCTACCATGGCGATGAAAGGGGGTGGCCGCGGTGCCAATGGAGTCCGGTGCACCCGACCCGCTGGAGTCGTCGCTACTGCCGTACTACAACCAGGGGCACCGCAACGGACCGATCGAAGTCGGTGCATGGGCCGGCGGGATCACCCAGGACCGTGCGCAACTGCCCGCGGTGCGGGTCGGCCGGCGCTGGTTCTCCACCCTGTGGCTGATTCCGTTGGGGGCGGCGGCTCTCGTGCTGTCGATCGCGGTGGTTCAGGAGATGTCGCACCACGCGTGGTTCCAGGAGTTCATCGCCAGGTATCCCGGCACCTCGACCCAGTACGTGCAGCCGGTCGAAACCGGTTTTCCGTGGTGGCTGCGCTGGCAGCATTTTCTGAACCTGCTGTTCATGATGTTCATCATCCGGGCCGGCATTCAGATCCTGGCCGACCACCCGCGGTTGTACCTGAACTCCGGCAGTCGGCCGGACACCGAATGGTTCCGAATGCGCGGACCGGTGCCGCCCGAGCGCCGCGATAGCGCCGACGCCGCCACCGTCTGGACCGCCAAAGAGGACTCGGTCGCCTTACCGAAACACTTGGGGTTACCCGGTTTTCGTCATTCGGTCGGGTTGGCACGTTGGTGGCATTTTTCTTTCGACCTGCTCTGGCTGGTCAACGGGGCGGTGTTCTACGTCCTGCTGTTCAGCACCGGCGAATGGCGACGGCTGGTCCCCACCTCCCTGGACGTGTTCCCCAACGCACTGTCCACCGCCCTGCAGTACCTGTCGCTGAACCTGCCCACCAACGCCGGGTTCAGCACCTACAACGCGCTGCAGCTGCTGGCCTACTTCCTCACCGTCTTCGTCGCCGCCCCGCTGGCCCTGGTGAGCGGTCTGCTGCAGGCGCCGTCGGTCGCCGGCCGGTTCGGTACCGGCGCCGGGCTGCTCAACCGGCAGGTGGCCCGGACGGTGCACTTCGGTGTGCTGGTGTGGATGCTGGTGTTCATCGTGGTGCACACCGTGATGATCTTCGTCACCGGGTTCGTCGCCAACGTCAACCACATGACGCTGGGTACCGACACCCGCTCCTGGGTGGGGGTGGCGCTGTATGCGGCCTGGATGACGGTCGTGGTGGTGTTCTGGCTGGTGGCCTCACCGTTGACGATCAGGCATCCACGTGCTGTGCAGCGCGCCGGTCAATCCCTGATCGGTGGCCTCAAGGGGCTGATGGAGAAGACGAATCCCACTGCGACATACGCAGAGTCAGACATTTCGCCCTACTTCTGGAGCAACGGCGAACGTCCGGAGTCGGCGAAATATGCGCAGCTGAAAGCCGGCGGATGGGCCGACTACCGGCTGCGGGTGGACGGGCTGGTCGACAACCCGGTGGAGCTCTCCTACGAACAGCTGCGCGACATGCCCCGGCAGGAACAGATCACCCAGCACTTCTGCATCCAGGGCTGGTCCGGGGTGGCCAAATGGGCGGGGGTGCCGATGCGTGCGATCTGCGATCTGGTGCGGCCGGCGGACAACGCCAAGTGGGTGGTGTTCTACTCGTTCGCCGACGGTCCGGTCGGCGGCCGCTACTACGACTGCCACCCGATCGCCAGCATGTACCACGAGCTGACGATCCTGGCCTACGAGATGAACGGGGAGCCGCTCAACGAGTCCCACGGTGCCCCGCTGCGGCTGCGCGACGAGGTCGAACTGGGCTTCAAACAGGTGAAGTGGATCGAGGCGATCGAATTCGTGGAATCCTTCGAGCACCTCGGCGCCGGGCAGGGCGGCTACAACGAGGACCAGGAGTTCTACGGCTATCGAATGCCGATCTGAGCGCCGGTCCGGTCAGCCGCCCAGCGTGACGGCCAGGTACGCATCCTGACCGCGGCGCGTGCACAGCCGTCACGCTCGACGGATGGGACTAGCGCACGCAGACGCCGCCGACGATCTGCTTGCAGACCGCTCCCGGCCCGGTGGGGTCGATCTTCGGCGTGAAGGAGTTGTCGCCGGTGGGCGAAAGTGCCTTCTCGCTGGGCGACACCACCGCGGCGCTGGACGCCGGTGTCGACACGGTCGAGGAGGGGGCGTCTTTCTCGGTGGTGGAGGTACACGCGGTCAGGGCGCCCATGGCGACGAACGCGGCGCCGCCGGCAACGATCGCGACCCGTCGAATCAGGCGACCAGAGTTCATGATGTGTCCTGTTCTGTCAGTCGTCGCGGTATCCGGCGAATCCGCACCGCGGCGGGTAGTAACTCCATGCTAATCCGCGGACTACACGCCGGCTAGCGACTCGATCGCCCCGCGGGCGAAGTAGAGCACGAACCCGGCGGCGACCACCCACAGCAGCGGGCTGATCTCACGTCCTCGCCCGACGGCCGACCGCAACACCACCCAGCTGATGAAGCCCACCCCGATGCCGTTGGCGATCGAGTAGCTCAGCGGCATCACCGCGACGGTCAGCACCACCGGTAGTGCCACCGAGAATTCGGCGATGTCGATATGACGCAGTTGGGAGGCCATCATCACGCCGACGATCACCAGCGCGGCCGCGGCCACCTCGGTGGGCACAATGGAGGCCAGCGGCGCAACGAACATCGCGGCCAGGAACAGCCCGCCGGTGACGAGATTGGCCAGTCCGGTGCGCGCCCCCTCGCCGATGCCGGCGCCGGACTCGACGAAGACGGTGTTCGACGACGCCGAGGTGCCACCGCCGACCACCGCGCCGGCTCCCTCGACGATCAGCGCCGAGCGCAGACGCGGGAAATTGCCGTCGCCGTCGGCGAGCCCAGCCTCTCGGGACAGCCCGGTCAGCGTGCCGAGCGCGTCGAAAAAGTTGGCGAACACCAGGGTGAACACCAGCATCGTCGCGGCCAGTGTCCCGATCCTGCTGAAGCTGTCGAAGTTGAACGCCCCCACCAGCGAAAGGTCCGGCCAGGCCAACGGTGAGCCGGACAGCTTCGGCACCGAAAGCCCCCAGCCGCCGGGGCGCTCGGTCGCCGAACCGAGATGCCAGATGGCCTCGACGGCCAGCGCGATCGCGGTCCCGGTGAGCAGCCCGATGAGGATGCCACCGCGCACCCGCCGGGCGACCAGCACGCCGGTCAGCAGCAGCGTGACGATGAAGACCACCGTTGGGACCGTGGTGATCGAACCGTGCCCACCGCCACCCAGCCCCACCGGCGGGGACGGTAGCCCGGTGGCGGCGACGAAGCCCGCATCGACCAACCCGATGAACACGATGAACAGTCCGATGCCGGCGGCGATCGCCAGCTTCAGCTGCATGGGAACCGCATCGAACACCAGCCGTCGCAGACCTGAGGCCGACAGCGCCACAATGATGAGGCCGTCGATCACCACCAGGCCCATGGCCTCCGGCCAGGTCAGCGTGCCGACCACCGAAGTCGCCAGGAACGAGTTGATGCCCAGGCCGGCGGCGAACGCGAACGGCAGCCGCGCGATCACTCCGAACAGGATCGTCATCACACCCGCGGTCAGTGCGGTGACCGCCGCGACCTGGGCGAACTGCAGCTGATTGCCGGCGACGTCGCGGTGGCCGGACAGGATGATCGGGTTAAGTATCACGATGTAGGCCATCGCGATGAAGGTGACGATTCCGCCGCGCACCTCCGCACCGACGGTCGACCCGCGGTGGGTGATCTCGAAGAATCGGTCCAGACGGTTCACCGGATCAGGGCCTGCCTCGGGCCATCCGGTCTAGTCGGCAGACTGGATTTTGATCCGACCGCTTCCGCGTTGGCCCAACTCGGTGGGCTCCACGACACCGATCTCGGCCGGGGTGGTGATCGCCTCGGGCAGGAACCTCTCAATGCAGAACACGAAGAGCCCGCCGCCGATCAGTCCACCGATCAACGGCGCCACGATCGGTACCCAGAAATACAACTCGGGGCCGTTGGCGGAATAGAAGGCGTCGCTGTAGCCGGTGATCCACGACGCCAGCCGCGGGCCAAAATCACGGGCCGGGTTGATCGCGTAGCCGGCGTTGGCGCCCCAGCCCAGGCCGATGGCAACCACCAACAGGCCGATGACCAACGGGCCCATGTTGGACAGCGGCGGGTTGTTCACCGCACTGGTCAGCGCGAAAATGACCGCTACCAGGATCGCGGTGCCGATCACCTGGTCGCAGAACGCGGTATACAGCGTCACACCCTTATCCGGAGAAGTGGAAAAGATGCCCTGACTGGCCTTGGTGTGGTGCGGGTCGACCAGGCCGATCAGGTCGCTGTAGGTGAACCGAACCAACAGCGCGCCGGCAAAAGCCCCGGCCAGCTGGGCGCTGATGTAGGGGAGAATCTTGCCGACCGGGAAGCCTTTGAATACCGCCAGGGCGACCGTGACGGCCGGATTGAGATGTGCGCCGCTGAGCCGGCCGGCAACATAGACCGCCATCGCCACTCCCAGACCCCAGCCCCAGGCGACCGAGTTGTAGTCCCCGGTGGAGCCCGAGGCCGTCGAGAGCGGGGTCCCGCCGGTCACCACCTGGGCGACCACACCGCAACCGAACAGGATCAGCAGCATGGTCCCGAAAAACTCGGCTGACCATTCCCCGAGTAGCTGGGTTCTTTTCACCGTCCGGCCCGTCCTTTCCGCTCTGTGCTGCACCGCAAAGTAGCAACGCGTCGCTGTTGATGTGCGGCTTTGGCTGAAGTCAGCCGGCCTCGCGCCCGCCGGCCGCTGGCGGGTGCTACAACCGTGGGGTGTTTGCAGGTAAGACCTTTGCAGATAAGACCAATGCAACCGCCAAGCGCCGACGGCGCCGCCGCAGGCGCGGTGTCGCGCTGGCCGTGTTGGTGGTCGGCGCGGTCGCCGGTGTGCTGCTGTGGCAGCAACGCTCCCCGTCCGAGCGGCTGTCCGGGCCGTCACCGACCTGGCGGGCCGGGCAGCCGATGACCAGTGGTGCGACCAGCGGTGCCCAGCTGAGCGGTGTGACCAGCGGTGCGCCGGGGCCTGGGCCTACCCCGCGATACGACACCGCCCGCCAGCAGCTCGCCGGCTTGGCGGTACGCGGCTGGGACCGGGACTCGGATTTCCAGCGCTCCCAGTTCGGTGAGGCCTGGAGCGACGACGTGAACGTCGAGTTCGGCCACAACGGCTGCAACACCCGCGACGACATCCTGCGGCGTGACCTGAAAAACCTTGTGGTGCGGCCGTTTACCTGCTTCGCCCAGAGCGGCACCCTGATCGATCCCTACACCGGCACCACGATCGAGTTCATCCGCGGACCCCGCAGCTCGGACAGCATCGAGATCGACCACGTCGTGTCGCTGGCCGACGCCTGGTACAAGGGGGCGCGGGCCTGGGATCCGCAGCGGCGGCTGGACTTCGCCAACGACCCGCGCAATCTGCTGGCGGTCAGCCCGAAAGCCAACTTCGACAAGGCGTATCGCGACGCATCCAGCTGGCTACCGCCCAATGCGGCGTTCCGCTGCGATTTCGTGGCCCGACAGGTCGAGGTGAAAGCGGCCTACGGTCTGTGGTTGTCGGCCAAGGAGAAACGAGCGATGGCTGACGTGCTGGCGCGCTGCTGACCGGTCTGCCAGGTCGGCGGATCAGAGAGGCAGCGGCGGGGCAGGCTGGCCCGGCGGCAGCGGAGCGGGATCGCCCGGAGGCGGCGCATCGACCGGGGGAGCCGCGTCCAGCGGAGGGGGCGGCAGGGCCGGATCGGCGACCGGGGGCGGCGGAGGCAGCAGATCGGCCGGCGGAGCCGGCGGGAGTGCGTCCCCGGGCGGGGGCGGCAGGGCCGGATCGGCCGGCGGCGGCACCGGCGGTGCGGGATCAGCGGGCGAAGCCTCGGCCGGCGCGGACATCGGCAGGTACATGTGGTGGACGAAGTTCGGCTGGTACGCACCGCCGCCACCGACCCGGACGCCCGAGCCGGACTCACCGCTGGACACCGGGGTGCCGTCGGGCAGGGTCACCGCGGCGTGGCCGCCGTTCCAGCCGATCACCACCGCGTTCGGCGCGGTGCCGTACTGGAACCCTCGGGCCAGCAGCGCCCCTTCCATGTTGCCGGTGTTGAACCGGCTACCGAAGGCCGGCCGGCCGGAAGCCACGTTGGCAACCCATGACGCCAGCCCGGAGCAGTCCGTCCCCGCCGGCGAATCGCCACCGGGAATGTAGGGCGTCCCTGAAACTTGCGAAACTAGTGACAGCAATGCTGCGAGACCAAACATGAAAAATGAGGCTAACAACTGTGTCTAAATTTCCCAAAATCTGTGGTGTGCCTCACGATTCACGCATACATAGCCGTTGACGTCGGATAAAGACGTTCTGCTGCAACGTAATAGTTGAATCGAGACAGTATCGAAACGTCAAACACAGGTGTTTGCAGCACATTTCAAATGTGCTGATAAGCAATATCGCGTGTGAGCTGGACGGTATCTGTTCGCGTCCGGCCGGGTGCGGCAGGATGGGGATATGCGAGTTCTGGTCCAGCGTGTCACCTCGGCGAGCGTGCGTGTCGGCGGTGAGGTGGTCGGCGCCATTGCCCCCGAGGGTCAGGGCCTGCTGGCATTGATCGGTGTCAGCCACGCTGACGATCACCGGGTGGCCCGGCGGATGGCCGAAAAGCTCTGGCGGATCAGGATTTTGGACGACGGGCGTTGCGCCGCCGACGTGTCCGCCCCGATTCTGGTGGTCAGCCAGTTCACCCTCTACGCCGACACCGCCAAGGGCCGCCGACCGTCCTGGAATGCCGCTGCACCGGCTTCGGTGGCCGAACCGCTGGTGAACACCTTCGCCGAGGAACTGCGCGCATTGGGTGCCACCGTGGAAACCGGAGTGTTCGGCGCGCACATGAACGTCGAACTGGTCAACGACGGCCCGGTCACGGTGCTGCTGGAACTGTGACGGCAGCTACCGGCGATGGCTTGAAATGCGGTGTGATTGTTACCGTTCCGCGCTCGGTGGGCAACCGTCGGCGTGAGAAGGTGAGACGCTATGCACACGCACAACTTCGTGACCTACGAGGAGTTCGGTCGGCGGTTCTTCGAACACGCGGTGACCGAGGAGCGTGTTGCCGCGGCGTTCGCCGAAATGACCGGCGAAGACATCACCATGGGTCCGATGGCCCAGGGTCCGGCCGGCCTGGCGCGAGTCACCGCGCGGGTGAAGATCCAGCAGCCGACCGTACGGCGCAGCCTCGGGGAGACCATCACCTTCGCGGTGCGCATCCCGCTTCTCATCGAGCTGATCGTGGACCTGCGGCTGGACAAGCAGCGGTTCATGGTCGATGGCGATATCGCGCTGCGAGCGACCGCACGGGCTGCCGAGCCGTTGGTGATCGTCATCGACGTCGCCAAACCCCGACCGTCGGATATCGCTGTGCATGTCGCGGCGAAATCCCTTCGCGGAGAGATCGTCCGGCTGATCGGCGGGGTGGACGGGGAGATCCGCCGGATCGTCGCCAGCTATGTGGCCGAAGAGATCGACAGCCCGGCATCACAGCAGGCGAAGGTCATCGATGTGGGCGCGCTGATGGTCGAGGCCTGGGACGGCTAGCCGGCTGGGCGAGTCTCACAGATCCAAGGTCAGCTGCCCGCCGGCCGGTGCACGGGACACGCAGGTCAGCATCATGCCGCCGGCCCGTTCCGGCTCGGTGAGCAGCGTATCCCGGTGTTGCACAACACCATCGAGCACCCGGGTCCGGCAGGTACCACAGAAGCCCTGTTGACAGGAGTACGGGGCGAGCACGCCGTCGCGTTGCAGCGCCGCCAGCAGCGTCTCATCGGCGGCCACCGCCACCTGCGCCCCGGTGGACCGGATCGTCGCGGTGAACGGCTCCCCGTCGATCACCGGCGGGGCGGCGAAGCGTTCGAAATGCAGCTCCACATTGTCCCGGCCGATCAGCCGCTGCCGCACCGTGGTGAGCATATCGGCGGGTCCGCACATGTAAACCGTTGTGCCGTCAGGGCATTCGCCGAGCAGCTCGTCAGCGGTCGGGATGCCGTGCAGATCGTCGGTGCGAATTTCGATGCGTGCGCCGAAGCGGCGCACCTCGTCGAGGAACGGGATACTCTCCGCGCTGCGCCCGGCGTAGATCATCGACCAGTTGACACCGAGTCGTTCGGCCATGCCCAGCATCGGCAGGATCGGGGTGATGCCGATACCGCCGGCGATGAACCGCACCCGCTGGGTTGGTGATCCGTAGCCCGGGACACTCAGCGGAAACGCGTTCCGCGGGCCGCTGGTGGTAACCATCGACCCGACCGGCAGCGCGTCGTGCACCTCGACGGAGCCACCACCGCCGCCGGGAATCCGGCGCACCGCGATCCGGTATTGGCCGGGCCGCGCGGGGTCACCGCACAACGAGTACTGCCGAATCCGGCCGCTGGGCAGGTGGATGTCCAGGTGCGCACCCGGGTGCCAGGCGGGCAGCGGGCTCCCGTCGGTGGCCATCAGCGTCAGCGCGACGACGTTCTCGTCGTAGGCGACCACCTCCCGGTCGGCGACCCGCAGCCGCAGCGTGCGGTCACGCCGGGGTGGTGCGGCAGCACGGCGCAGCCCGGCCAGCGCCCAGATACTGGTGACGGTGGCGTCGGCGAGGCTGACCAGCGGCGCAGGGGACGACCGCAGCCGGTGCAGGACCATTAGTGGGTCGCGGCGCGGGCAGCCGGCGAGCTGGCCAGGTAGGCGACGGCCTGGGCGGTGGAGCACATCTCATCCGGGTGGAACCCGGGACGGAAATAGGCCAGCGTGTTGCTGCCGAACAACCTGCGATAGGTGGGGAGCAGCCGCAGGTTCGAGTCGCGGAACCGCATCCGCTGCATACCCCACCAGCTGGTCCGCATTCCCGGGTCATGGCGGCATAGATACCAGGCACCGCGTTCGAAGAACGTGTACATCGCACCCGCCGCGATCGTCATCGCCCTGATGCGGGCCAGATAGCTGTCGTGGAAGTAGGTGGCGACGTCGTGCGCCACGCAGCGATGCTCCACTTCTTCACTGCCGTGCCAGCGGAACAGGTCCATCACCGTCGGGTCGGCGTCGTGGTCGTCCCAGGCACAGTTCAGGGCGAAATCGCCCATCACTGCGGTGTAGTGCTCGATCGCGGCGATCAGCCAGAGCCGATCGCAGAGTTGATTGAACCGCCGCTTGGGGTTGCGGGATGGGCTGGGGCCCAACGCTTTTTGGAACAGATATTCGACCTGCTCGAGCACCGGCGCGATGTTGACCCCGGCGGCCTCCATCCACTCGTGCAGCATCTGCTCATGGGTGTCGGCGTGGATGGCCTCCTGGCCGATGAAACCGCGCATGTCCTCGGCCAGTTTCGGATCCTTCACCAGCGGAAGAGCTTCGTTGTAGGTGGCGACGAACCATCGTTCGGCGGTCGGCAGCACGATGTTGAGCAGGCTTACCACGTTGGAGGCGACCGGATGGTCGGGAATCCAGTGCACTGGAACGCCGGACATGTCGAAGTGGACTTTGCGGGGCTGGATCAGCACCGGGCCGGGGTCGATCTCCCGATCAAAACGACGCGGTCGCAGCATTTCGACACCTCCCGAGAGTCGTTGGTGTCCAAGCTTAGTCACCGAACGAGGCTTAGTCACCGAACGACCACTGGCGATAGGCCGGATCAGCCCACCAGATCAGCCCACCGGTGTCGGGACCACGGTGACCACACCCGGCGCGCCCGGTGTTGGTCGGGCGGCCTCGGTGCTCTGCGCGGAGGTGGACGGTGTGCCGGCGGTGCCGGCGGTTACGTGGGGAGAGGTGTCGGTGCAGTTCAGCATCAGCTCGATCTTGCGGGTGCTGAGTACTTTCTGGCTGCTCACGATGCACTGGGCTTGCGGCAGGTCGCTGCCCACCGAACCGCCGAACACCGCCGGCACGCCCTGGGCACGCAGGATGGCCACTGCCTTGGCGTACGGCTCGCCCACGACGTTCAGCGTGCTGTTGGTGTTTCCGGGAGCGGCGTTGCCCGAACCGATGCCCAGCGCGATCACCGCGGCGCTAGCGGCCGTCACACCGCCCAGCACGCGCATCAGATTCTTCACCCGTCAGACCTCCGTCTTACTTCTCCCCGACGATAGCGCAGCGCCCGTCCGCCCTTGTCCACGGATGTATCGCACCAGATGGCTGTGCGTTACGATCCGGCCGACCAGCGCCCCCTCGTCACCAGATGCGGAGATCACCTGTGGCCCGACTTCCAGAGCTGCGCGGCCTGCGTTCGTTGGGGTTCCAGTCCAATCTGCTGGTCATGCTGCTGTCGGTCAGCGTGATCTCGGTGCTGATCGCCGGGTTGATCGGCTATCTGTCGGGTACCAGTTCGCTGCGCGACTCGGCGAACCGCCAGTTGCTGCAATTGCGGGAATCCCGGAACCGGGAGATTACGGCCTTCTACGGCAGCATCAGCAACGCCGCCACCGTGCTGACGCATTCCAGCGCCACGATCGCCGCCGTCAAGGATTTCACCCGCGCGTTTGCCGACCTGCAGAAGGCCCCGCTGCCGCCCGGCGCCCAAGCGGCGGTGGCGGACTACTACGCAACGGTTTTCGGGCCGGCCCTGGCCAAGGGCACTGGGCAGAAGGCGGACCCCGGGTTGTTCAAACCCACATCCAATGCTCAGACCTATCTGCAGAGTCTGTACACCGCGCCAGCGAGGGGTGACTTCGATGCGGCGGTGAAGGTCCGAACGGCCGGGGACTCCAGCGACTGGTCCAAGTTCAACGACCGCTATCACCCATTTTTCGCCGACTTCACCGATCGGTTCGGCTTTGACGACGCCATGCTGCTCGACACCAACGGAAACATCGTCTATTCCACGTACAAGGGGGTCGACCTCGGCGCCAGTCTTCTGACAGCGCCGTACGCCACCACCAAGCTGGCCGAGGGGTATCGCAAGGCGATGCGGACCACCTCGATTGATGAAGTGGTTTTCACCGACTTCGAGGAGTACGCGCCGTCCTACGGACGGCCTTCCCCGTGGGTCGTGACGCCAATCGGCGACGACACCGACGGCATTGTCGGGCTGTTGGCCCTGCAAATCGATAATGAAGACATCAACAACGTGATGACCAGCAACCGCGAGTGGGAGAAAGAAGGGCTGGGCAAATCCGGGGAAACCTACCTCGCCGGCCCCGATCGGCTTATGCGTTCGGTGTCCCGCGAACTGCTGGAAGATCCAGAACGCTATGTCCGCGACGTGGTCGCCAACGGCACTCCTGAGGACCTGGCCCGGCGGCAGGTCGAACTCGGCGACAGCGCGCTGCTGCAACCGGTCAACACCGAGGCGGTCAACCGGGCGCTGGTCGGTGAAACCGGGCTGGTGAGCGCGGACGGCTATCTAGGGCCCGAATCGCTCAACGCCTATGACCGGTTGAAACTGCCGGGGTTGGATTGGGTGATCGTGGCCCGGATCAACAAGGCCGAGGCGCTGGCGCCGGTGAACCGCTTCGCCCGCGATATCGCGCTGTCCACGGCGGGGATCGTGCTGGCGGTGTGCCTGCTGGCGCTGTTGTTCGCCAGAATTCTGACCCGGCCGGTCAAGAAACTTGTCGAGGCGGTGCGCCGGGTCAGCGGCGGCGAACTCGGGATCACCGTCCCGGTCACCTCCAAGGACGAATTCGGCGAGCTGGCGTCGTCGTTCAACGACATGAGTGCCAGCCTGCACACCAAACAGCAGCTCATCGACACCCAGCGCAACGAGAACGACGAGCTGCTCAAGAGCCTGATGCCCGAGCCGGTCGCCCGCCGCTACCGCGAAGGTGAGGCGAACATCAGTACCGAGCACCGCGACGTATCGGTCATCTACGCGCAGCTGCTCGGCTTCGACGACTTCGCCCGGGGCCTCACCGCCGAGGAGTCGGTATCGATGCTCAACTCATTGGTCGAGGCTTTCGACGGGGCCGCCGAGCGGCACGGCGTCGAACGGGTGCGCAGCATGCAGGACAACGGCCTGCTCGCTACCTGCGGGCTGGTGGTGCCGCGGGTCGACCATGCCGGGCGCACCATCGCCTACGCCAAAGAGCTCACCGAGATCCTGGAGCGGTTCAACTATCAAAACGACGCCAAGCTGTCCATGCGGGTCGGTATCGACAGCGGGCCGGTGACCAGCGGGCTGGTCGGTGAACGTTCCACCGTGTACGCGCTGTGGGGTGAGGCGGTGGACCTGGCGCACCGGGTGCACGCCGCCACCCCGACACCCGGCATCTTCGTCAGCGACCGGGTGCACCAATCGGTGCTCGGCAT
>CAYPTG010000025.1:0-6472 GCA_964413455.1 uncultured Mycobacterium sp.
GGCGGCCGCCCGCGCGCGGGCGGGTTTCGCGGTGTCGACGGGCGCGCCGAAGCGCAGGTACATCCGCTGCGGCCGCGGCAGCAGCGTCGGACCGACACCGCGCAGCAGAGGCATGGCCATATCGCTGCGGCCGGCGAAGCGCTGTCCGAATGCCTGGCTCAGCCGTCCCCATGCGCTGTCGCGTGCCGTCATGCTGCGGTAGACGTCATCAGCTCCGACCAAGCCGACCGGGACGATCGGATAGCCGTATTCGATCGCCATCCGGGCGAAGCCGCTGCGGCCGTCCCAACGCAGTTGGTATTCCTCACCTTTGAACTTCGGGATTTCCCGGCCGCCGCCCGGGAACACCAGCACCGTCTCGTCGTGACGCATGAGTTCGCCGGCGGTCTCGGGGTGCCCGACCACCCCGCCGACAGCGGCAAGCAGGTCGCCGGCCAGGCCGGGCAACCCCCCGAATCCCCGGTCGGCCAGTGGTCGGACCAGGACGCCCAGTTCGCGCCGCAAGTAGTAGGGGATCAGCAGCGTTTCGGTGCCGCACTGAGTGTGGTTGCCCACCAACAGGAATCGGCCATCGCGGGGGAGATCGTCGAGTCCGTCGACATAGGGCTTGTACAGGTCGACCACCGGGTTGAGCCCGTCGCCGATGCTGCTCACCAGGTGACGCAAGGCCCTTACGCGGGTCGGCGGTTTCATGATTGCCTCGATGTCTGCCGGCGTGATCGGCCGTGCTTCCGGTGGACCGAACCTCATGGAAAGTCCTCACTGTCATCGGACGGGTCGGGTGGGCCGTCGCTGCGGTCCAGCCTAGCGAACGAACCAGTTCGTCTGGTTATGATCCTGCTGTGAGATCAACAACCGAACTGCGCGACCAGATCCTCACCGCGGCCCGGGCCGAATTCGCCCGGCATGGGCTGGCCGGATCCCGCATCGACCGGATAGCCACGGCCGCCCATGCCAGCAAGGAACGGCTCTACGCACACTTCGGCGATAAGGAGGCCCTGTTTCGTGAGGTCTTGGCCGCCGATGCGCAGGCGTACTTCGCCGCCGTCGACGTGCACCCGCACGATCCCGCGGCCTTTGCCGGAGACGTCTACGATCTGGGACGCCACCATCCGGAGACCCTGCGGATGCTTACCTGGGCGCGATTGGAAGGTCTGGACTTACAGCCGCCGCTCGTCGAGGGCGAATCGCCGATCGACCGCGCGTGCGCGGCGATCGAGGCCGCCCAGGCCGACGGTCGGATCGATCCGTCCTGGGTTCCCGCCGACCTGCTGGTCCTGCTGGTCGGCATCGGACTGGCCTGGGTCCAGTCGCCGCCATCGGAGACCGACACCGATGACCCCGCGGTGCATGCCGCACGGCGCGCCACCGCGGTGCGGGCCGCCGCGCGGGTCATCGCACCGCAATGAGTACCGGGATGGTCACTTCAGGTCGACGGTCTTGATCCGGACGTCCCGGGCCGGCTTGCCGTCGTCGGCGCCGCCGGCGACACCGGCTGCCGCGATCTTGTTTACCGTCGCCAGGCCGGCCGCGTCGATGGTGCCGAACACCGTATAGGTCGGCGGCAGTTGAGAATCCCGGTAGACGATGAAGAACTGGCTGCCGTTGCTGTTCGGCCCGGAGTTGGCCATCGCCAGCGTTCCCCGCGGGTAGACCACCGGCAGGCCTAACGCCGGGTCCAACCGGCGGTACTGGTTGGTGGGGTATTCGTTGTCGAAGCGGTAGCCTGGGCCGCCGCTGCCGTCCCCGGCGGGATCTCCGCACTCCAGGACACCCATCGACGGTCGGGTGGTCAGCCGGTGACACGCAGTGTTGGTGAAGAAGCCCTGCCGCGCCAGGCTGACGAAGCTGTTGACCGTGCACGGTGATTTGGCGTTGTCCAGCCGCAGCCCAACCGCGCCGTCGTTGGTAGTCATGGTGGCGTCGATGACCGCCGGCTCGGTGGGCACCTTGCCGCTGCGCGGCGGTTTGACCGGCCGGGCGGCTGGGGCCGGAGTCGCCGGGTAGCTGCACGACGATCCCAGACCGGCAGGCGGGTTGAACGACGGCAGGGCGCGCTGCGGGGTGGCCGGCCTGACCACCCCCTTGGGTGGAATGCCGGCCCCACCGGTGATCGCGGCGTCGCGCGCGATGGTGTTGGCCAGCAGCATGCCGGCCACCAGCAGCAGGATGGCCCCGATGGTCATGAGGTAGCCGATCACTAGCCCGGCGATGGCCATCCCACGACCCTGCTCACCGGAGCGTTTGATTTGGGCTAGCGACACGTGCCCGAACACGATGGCCAGCGGCGAGCAGCAGAGCAGCCCGGACACCAGAGCCGCGATCGACAGCGCGTTGGTGGGGCGCGATGGGGGATACGGGTAGCCCTGATATCCGGAATACCCTTGATACCCCGAATACCCTTGGTAGCCAGGATATTCCGGATAGGGATACGCCTGCGGCGGGTTGGGCGGGACCGTCACGGCTAATCCAACAGGATCGACTTGACCGTCACCTCGGACGCCGGCTTGCCGTCCTCGGCGCCGCCGGCCACACCCTTCTCGGCGATCTTGTCGAGGGTGGCCAGTCCGGTGGAGTCGATGGTGCCGAACACGGTGTAGTTCGGCGGCAGCTTGGAGTCCTTGTAGACCAGGAAGAACTGGCTGCCGTTGGTGCCGGGTCCGGCGTTGGCCATGGCCAGCGTTCCCCGCGGATACAGCACCGCCTTCTGCAACGCCGGGTCACCCTTTGGGTACTGATTGGTGGGGTACTCATTGGCGAACTTGTAGCCGGGGCCGCCTTCGCCGGTGGCGGTCGGGTCGCCGCACTGCAGCACGCCGAGGCTGGCGGCGGTGGTCAGCCGGTGACAGATGGTGCCGTCGAAGAAGCCCTTCTGGGCCAGGCTGGCGAAGCTGTTCACGGTGCACGGGGCTTCGGCGTTGTTCAGCCACAGCCCCAGGTTGCCTTCGTTGGTCGACATGCTGACGCTCACCTCCGCCGGGTCGGTGGGAACGGCCCCGGCTTTCGGCGGGGTCACCTCTCTGGCCGATTTTTGCGCCGCCGGGTACTGGCAGTTAGCGCCCAGATCGGCCGGTGCCTTGAAGGCCGGCAGCTGATCTGGGCCCCCGCGCACCAGCTCGGTGCGGGTCGGCGCCGTCGGCGCCGCCGATGCGGTGGTCTCCGGGTGCTTGTTGGTCTTGAAGACGAACATCGCGATCAGACCTGCTGCCAGGGCGATCGCCGTCATCGCCCCCACCACGGTGAGGATCCGCTGCTGCCTGACCCGCTGCGCTCGGCGCTCAAGCTGCTGCTCCAGCGCACGCTGGGCGGTCTCGCGTCGTTCGGCGTTCGTGGTCACCGCGGGGGTCCTCCTTATCGGGTGGTCGGGGGCTTGCGTCGAGTCTGCCAGCCGAACATATGAGCGGGGGCCAAGGTCCGGCTGAACCGCCGGGTGGGAGACTGTCAGGCGTGTTGCTCACCGGGTTCCCGGCCGGCATGTTGGCCTGCAACTGCTACGTGCTGGCCCCGAAGGCGGGGTCGGACGCGATCGTCGTCGACCCGGGGCAGCGGGCGTTCGGGCCGCTGCGCCGGATTCTGGACGAGAACCGGCTGACCCCGGCCGCGGTGCTGCTCACCCACGGGCACATCGACCACATCTGGTCGGCACAAAAAGTGGCCGACACCTTCGGCTGCCCGGTCTACATCCACCCCGAAGACCGCTTCATGCTCACCGACCCGATCAAGGGGTTCGGCCCGCGGATCGGCCAGATCGCGCTCAGCGCCCTGTTCCGCGAGCCCAAACAGGTGGTGGAACTCGACGGCGGCGGCGACCTGCTGAACCTCGGCGGTATCTCGGTGGCGGTCGACCACACCCCGGGGCACACCCGGGGCTCGGTGGTGTTCCGCGCAGCTCGCGGCGATACGGGGTATCCGGAGATCGTCTTCACCGGCGACACCCTGTTCAAGCAGACCGTGGGCCGCACCGATCTGCCCGGTGGCAGCGGCCGGGATCTGCTCGGCTCGATCATCACCAAACTGCTGGTGCTCGACGACGACACCCGGGTGCTGCCCGGCCACGGTGAGGCCACCACCATCGGGCTGGAGCGGCGGACCAACCCGTTCCTGCAAGGTCTGAAGCTGTGAGCGACTTCCAGGCCCCCAAAGGCATTCCGGATTATCTGCCGCCGGAGTCGGCCGAGTTCGTCGCGGTGCGCGACGGGTTGCTGGCCGCCTCCCGCCGGGCCGGCTACGGCGACGTCGAACTGCCGGTCTTCGAGGACACCGCGCTGTTCGCCCGTGGCGTCGGGGAGTCCACCGATGTGGTCTCCAAGGAGATGTACACCTTCGCCGACCGCGGCGACCGGTCGGTGACCCTGCGCCCGGAGGGCACCGCCGGGGTGATGCGGGCGGTGATCGAGCACGGGCTGGACCGCGGCGCACTGCCGGTCAAGCTGTGCTACGCCGGGCCGTTCTTCCGTTACGAACGCCCGCAGGCCGGCCGCTATCGACAGCTGCAGCAGGTCGGGGTGGAGGCCATCGGGGTCGACGACCCGGCGCTGGACGCCGAGGTGATCGCCGTCGCCGATGCCGGGTTCCGGTCGCTGGGGTTGGACGGATTCCGGCTGGAGATCACCTCGCTGGGCGACGACACCTGCCGGCCGCAGTACCGGGAGTTGTTGCAAGACTTCCTGTTTCGGCTCGACCTCGATGAGGCCACCCGGGCCAGAGCCGAGCTGAACCCGCTGCGGGTGCTCGACGACAAACGCCCGCATATCCGTGAGCTCACCGCTGACGCGCCGGTGATGCTCGATCACCTGTCCGATGCGGCCAAGGAGCACTTCGACACCGTGCTGGCCCACCTGGACGCCCAAGGTGTGCGCTACGTCGTCAACCCGCGACTGGTCCGCGGCCTGGACTACTACACCAAGACCACCTTCGAGTTCGTGCACGATGGCCTCGGAGCCCAGTCCGGAATCGGCGGCGGCGGTCGCTACGACGGGCTGATGGCTCAGCTGGGCGGCCAGGACCTGTCCGGCGTCGGATTCGGGCTGGGGGTGGACCGCACCATGCTCGCGCTGCGTGCCGAGGGCAAGGTGGCCGGCGAGCAGGCCCGCTGCGAGGTGTTCGGGGTACCGCTGGGTGAGCGCGCCAAGATCGAGCTGGCCCGGCTGGCCGCAGCGCTGCGGGCCACCGGGGTGCGGATCGACCTGGCGTACGGCGATCGTGGGCTCAAGGGCGCCATGCGCGCCGCCGACCGCTCCGGCGCCCGGGTGGCGCTGGTAGCCGGTGACCGCGATGTAGACGCCGGAACGGTCGGCGTCAAGAACCTGAGCACCGGCGAACAGGTCGATGTCCCCGTTGATTCCGTTGTAGCGGAAGTTGTTTCGCGGCTGGCGGAACCCTTAACGAATTCTTAAGCCTGGCTGGGAACGCGCCAATACCGCGGCGGCGTTGACCATATATGCACTGGCTGATCGAGGACTATCTGCACGCGCGGGGTGTGCAGTACTTCCGCGGCCATCATGACGACGAGTATTTCTTTCTCGTCGACTTTCTGACCGGCGCCCAACGGGGTGCCTACCGAAGCCGGCTCAACGTGCATCTTGAGGTGTGCGATGTCGATCGGGACGCCGTGCTGCTCACCGTCAGCCCGGACCGCTACTACCCGGCGGCCCAGCACGATGGGCTGTCTCGGCTGGTGGACCGATGGAACGCCGGAACCTCCGCGGTGCAGGCCGTGGTGCACGGCTCCTGCGATCCGGCTCTGGTCGGGGTGACGGCTCGTGGCCGATGCACTCCGGCGGACCTTGCCGAGCTGACCGGCTTTGTCGATGATGCGGTCACCTCGGTGGTGGAGCTTTTCGGTGCGATGAGCGATGCGGCCACACCGCAGACCGCTGTTCTTCGCGATGCGGGGTAACGCCACGGCAGCTCGCACCGATAGGCCCGGTATGCGACATCTGACACTTGCCGCCGCGCTGCTGGCCGTCGGACTGACGGCGTCAACAGCGGGCACTGCCGGGGCCGACCCCACCGACCCGACCGAGACACCGGCGACGCCGACCAGCGAATCTGCCAGCGCCACACCGGCAGAACCGACCAGCGCTGAGCCAGCCAGCACCGAGCCCACCGCTACCGAGCCGACCAGCACCGAGCCGGCCAGCACTGCGTCAACCGCTAGCGCCGCACCCATCCCGGCCGGGGCACACCAGGTCACCTACACCGTGACCACCACCAGCGACCTGACCGCCAACATCTACTACGTCAGCACCGACCCGCCGGATCAGGGCGCCGCGAACGACCCGAAGTACATGCCGATGGCCCGCACCCAGGTCGGACCCGGCGCGCCGTGGACATTCCAGGCCACTCTCGATGACCCCACCAAGTGGGCGTTCGTCAGCGCCAGCGGCGGACTGCGGGTGAACCCGGAGTTCCACTGCGAGATCGCCGTCGACGGTCAGCCCGTCGTGTCCGAGCAGGGCGGCAGCGGCGT
>CAYPTG010000025.1:6572-14079 GCA_964413455.1 uncultured Mycobacterium sp.
GCGAGATCGCCGTCGACGGTCAGCCCGTCGTGTCCGAGCAGGGCGGCAGCGGCGTGCAGTGCGCGCTACGCCCCTGGTAGTGGGGTTAGCGCGCTCGGATAGCGCCCTCGATAGCCGCGAGTACCTCGGCGCTTACCCCAAGTTGGGGGCGCTGAAGGTATCGCACTTGTTGGGGTCACCGGTCTGATAGCCCACGGTGAACCACTTCTGCCGCTGTGCCGAGGAACCGTGCGTCCAGCTCTCCGGGTTGACCCGGCCGGTCATCTCCTGCTGGATCCGGTCGTCACCGACCGATGAGGCCGCCGACAGCGCGTCGGCGATGTCCTTGTCGGTCAGCGGCTCCAGGTAAGTCACATCGGTGCCCGGCTGCTTGGTGATCGCCGCGTAGTGCGCCCACACCCCGGCGTAGCAGTCGGCCTGCAGCTCCGACCGCACCCCGCCGCCGGTGGCGCCCTGAGCGCCCTTCTGTGCCCTGCTCAGGTCGCCGGTCAGGTTCTGCACATGGTGGCCGTACTCGTGGGCGACCACGTACTCCTGAGCCAGCGGGCCGCCGCTGGACCCGAACTCGTTCTTGAGCACATCGAAGAAGCCCACGTCGAAATAGGCGGTCTGATCGGCCGGGCAGTAGAACGGGCCGACATCGCTGGTGGCCGCCCCGCAGCCGGTCTGTACCTGGCCGGAGAACAACTGCGTGCGCGGCCGGCGGTAGCCCTTGAGCAGCTGAGACCACACCCCATCCACCGAGTTGCCGGTGGCGACCACCCGGCACTCGACGAACTTGTTGGCGTCCGCGCCGGTCTTGCACTTGGACAGATCGAAGCCCGGTTGTGACTGAGTCGCCGCCCCCCCGCCCATCGGGCCCGCTGAGGACTGCTGCAGCACCGGCCCGGGGTCGACGCCGAGGAACAGGGCGAGCAGCACGATCGCCAAGCCGCCCAAACCGCCGCCGATCGCGATGCCGTGCCCGGTACCGCCGCCACCGCCACCGCCGCTACTCGCGGTGGTGCTGGTGTCGATCCGCATGCCTTCGTTGAAGGTCATGAGCGCTCCTCATGCTCCGGCCCGATGGCCGGGCGCCTGCTGGGTCCAGTTTGCCACAGCGTCAACGCCAGGTGGTGTGTGCGGGAAGGACGCCGTCACCTCATAGACTTGGCGTTCGTCCTCGCCGCTTGTTCCAGCTAGTCCCAGGAGACCTTTGGTGTTGCGCAGTCATGCCGCCGGCTCGTTGCGGGCCTCCGATGCCGGGCAGAAAGTCACCCTGGCCGGTTGGGTGGCCCGCCGCCGCGACCACGGCGGCGTGATCTTCATCGACCTGCGGGATGGTTCCACCGGCGGGCAGGAGCGCAGCGACTCGGGGATTGGCACCGGGGCTCAGGTGGTATTCCGCGACGCCGAGGTGCTGGCCGCCGCGCACCGGCTGCGCGCCGAGTTCTGCATCGCCGTCGACGGTGTGGTGGAGATCAGACCCGAGGGCAACGCCAACGCCGAGATCGCCACCGGCGACATCGAAGTCAACGCGACCTCGTTAACCGTATTGGGGGAGAGCGCACCGCTGCCGTTCCAGCTCGACGAGCCGGCCGGCGAGGAAGCCCGGCTGCGGCACCGCTACCTGGACATGCGGCGCGAAGGCGGACCGGGAGACGCGCTGCGGCTGCGCTCACGGGTCAACGCCGCGGCACGCTCGGTGCTGGCCGCCCACGACTTCGTGGAAATCGAGACCCCGACGCTGACCCGGTCCACCCCGGAGGGTGCCCGGGACTTCCTGGTGCCGGCCCGGCTGCAGCCCGGATCGTTCTACGCCCTGCCGCAGAGCCCGCAGCTGTTCAAACAGCTGCTGATGGTCGGCGGGATGGAGCGCTACTACCAGATCGCCCGCTGCTACCGCGACGAGGATTTCCGCGCCGACCGCCAGCCCGAGTTCACCCAGCTCGATGTGGAGATGAGCTTCGTCGACGCCGACGACGTCATCGCGCTGGCCGAGGAGGTCCTGGCCGCGCTGTGGGGGCTGATCGGCTACCAGCTGCAGCGGCCCATCCCGCGGATGAGCTACGCCGACGCGATGCGGCGCTTCGGTTCGGACAAACCCGACCTGCGCTTCGGTCTGGAACTGGTGGAATGCACCGACTTCTTCGCCGACACCCCATTCCGGGTGTTCCAGGCGCCCTATGTCGGGGCGGTGGTGATGCCCGGCGGGGCCTCGCAACCTCGCCGAGCCCTGGACGGCTGGCAGGAATGGGCCAAACAGCGCGGCCACAAAGGGTTGGCCTACGTGCTGATCGGGGAGGACGGAACACTCGGCGGCCCGGTGGCCAAGAACCTCTCCGACGCCGAGCGTGACGGGCTGGCCGGCCACGTCGGCGCCAAACCCGGTGACTGCGTGTTCTTTTCGGCCGGCGCGGCGAAAGCCTCACGGGCTCTGCTGGGCGCGACCCGCGGCGAGATCGCCCGGCGGCTGGACATGATCGACGACGACGCCTGGGCGTTCGTGTGGATCGTCGACCCGCCGCTGTTCGAGCCGGCCGGCGACGCCACCGCGGCCGGTGACGTCGCCGTCGGCTCGGGCGCCTGGACCGCGGTGCATCACGCCTTCACCTCGCCCAAACCGGAGTGCGCCGACGTGATCGACACCGACCCCGGTGCGGTGCTCGCCGACGCCTACGACATCGTCTGCAACGGCCACGAGATCGGCGGCGGGTCGATCCGCATCCACCGCCGCGACGTGCAGGAGAAGGTCTTCGCGGTGATGGGCATCGATTCCGCGGAGGCCGACGAGAAGTTCGGATTTCTGTTGGAGGCCTTCACCTTTGGCGCGCCTCCGCACGGCGGCATCGCGTTCGGCTGGGACCGCATCACGGCGCTGCTGTTCGGTGCGGACTCGATCCGCGACGTGATCGCCTTCCCCAAGTCCGGCGGCGGGGTGGACCCGCTGACCGATGCGCCCGCGCCCATCACCGCCCAGCAGCGCAAAGAGTCCGGAATGGACGCCAAGCCAGAACCTTCGGGAAGCCTGCGCTGACGCTGCTGGTGCGTAGCATGAAGCCGTGGACAATCAGCTGGCTTATATAGACCAGGGATCGTTTCTGGGCTTGAAGGCCCTCGGCCGCGGCCCGCACCAACAGTACATCTGGGTCTACGACCACGATATGGACCTCGACGGGCTGCGCCGGTTTCACGACAATCTCGGCTACACCCTGCTGGGCCGCCGGATCGAGCGCTCGCCGGTGCCGTTCGGCCGCCATCGCTGGGTCGCTGCCCCCCATCAGGCCGACCTTGACATCGCCGCAACCCGCCGGCCGCGAAGCGAACTGCGGGACTGGCTCCTCGAACAAGCCGTCATCCCAGTCGATCCCGAACGCGGCCCCTCGTGGCGGATGGCGGCTGTCCAGTTCACCGAGGGCGGCGGCGCAGTCATGATGATGATCTCGCATTCGGTGGCGGACGGCGGTGCGATCTTCACCTCCATCGCCGACGCGGTGCTGGGCCGCAAGAACGACTACGGCTATCCCCAACCCGGATCACGACCCCGAGGCCGGGCTGTCCGTGAAGACCTCAGGGAGACCTTCACGTCGCTGCCCGAGACCGGCAGAGCCATCAAGGCGACGGCGGCGGTCGCGCGAAAAGAAAAGGCCGACCTCAAGTCCTCCGCCAAGCGCTCGGTCGGGCGGCCGATCCAGGACACCGCCCAGGCCATCCCGGTGCCGTCGATCACCGCGTTGGTCGATATGTCCGAGTGGGACCGACGGGCGGCCGCCCTCGGCGGCACCAGCAATGCCCTGATGGCCGGCCTGGCCGCGCGGTTGGGCAGCCTGCGCGGTCGGGTCGACCCGGACGGATTGGTCACCCTGAACATGCCGGTCAGTGACCGCAAGGACGGGGACACCCGGGCCAATGCGTTAACTGGGGTGTCGATCAAGGTCGACCCCGTCGAGGCGGTGACGTCGCTGCAGAAAATCCGCGCCGACATCAAGTCGAGTCTGGTCGGCGTCAGCCAGGAACAGAACCAACTGTTCGCGACCTTGCCGGTGACGCCGTTCGTGCCGAAACGGCTGTTGCGGAAACTGGAGGGAATGGCACTCGGGGCGGGCTACCCCGTCGGGTGCACCAACATGGGAGACGTCAACCCGATCCTGCTGCGCCCCGACGGCACCAGTGCGCAGATGTTCTTTGCCCGCTCTCCGATTGAATGGCCCGTCACCCCGGAGATCCTCGACAAGTTGGGCGGATCCCTGGTGCTGGGATCGGGACGGGTCAGTTCCAGTGTCGTGCTGGTGGCGACCGGCTGGAAAGTCGGCGGGACCAACACCGATGATGAGCTGGCCGGCGACCTGCTGCGGGCGATCGCCGATTTCGATCTCCAGGGAACCCAGTACTGAAACTTCTTCTTCACCCGCAAAGAAACCGGCCCGGACGCAAGGCGTCCGGGCCGGTTTCTTTGCTTCGCAGCGGTTGTTAGACCTTGCGGCCCTTCATCACAGCGCCGACGATCGCGGTCAGCACGGCACCGACGACACCGCCGCCGCCGAGCTGCCCGACGATGTGGGCGATGTCCGTGCCACCGCCGCCACCGAGCAGGTTGCCGATCGCGCCACCGCCGAGGAGGCCGCCCAACGCGCCGGTGAGGCTGTTGCCGCCGACACCGAGGCTGTTCTTCGCCGCGCCGGCAGCATTACCGCCGAGGGCTCCGCCCAGTGCACCCAGTAACCATTCCATGTGTTTCTCTCCTTAGTGGTAGCTACCCGGGGAAGGATAGCCGAGGTTGTGACTGATAGGGCCGGATTTGACCCAATCGGTCTGTTTTAGCCGGATCAGTCCTGCAAGTGGTCCGGGGTCAGATCACTCTTGTCGGCGCGGCTCTCCTGGTGATCGCCGACCGCATTGTTCTCGTAGGTCACCTGGATGGTGGTCTCCGTCGGTGCTTGAGTCTCGTACCGGATCAACGGGGCCACCTCATGCTCGACCGACTCGCTGTGCACCGTGGTCGCCGTGGTCTCGATTTCGGTGTGCAGAGCCGGACGCGGCTCGACCACCCGCTCGACCCGCTCGGTCACCCGCGGAGGCTCCACAACTCGCGGAGGCTCCACAACACGCGGGGGCTCCACGACTCGCGGGGGCTCCACGACTCGCTCGACCCGCTCGGTCACCCGCGGCGCCTCGACGATCCGCTCCACCTTGTCGGCAACCACCCGCGGTGCCTCGACGACCTTGTCGACGACCTTGTCCACCTTCTCGGTGACCTTTTCCACCGGGCGCGGTGCCGGCGGGGGAGTCACCACCGGGCGCGGTGCCGGCGGGGGGGTCACCGGCTTGGGTGCCGGCGGCGGCGTCGGAGCCTTGACGACCGGCTTCGGCGGCACCACTGGGGGAGCCGGGGGGACCGGCGGCTTGGGTGCCGGAGGCGGCGGCGGAGGAGCCACCACCTTCTTCACCGGGGGAGCCGGCGCCGGCCGCGGAGCCGGCGGCGGGACGACCTTGTTGATCTCCGGTGCCCGGGTGTTGACGTTCACGGTTTCCACCTCAGCCCGACGGCGGAACAGCCGGGGCAGCAGACCCAGCAGAGCCAGCAGACCCAGAACGATCGGGATCCACCACCACCACTTGCTGCTCTTCTTGTCCACCGACGGTGCATCGGCGGCGATACTGGGCTTGGTCGCCGATGTCGTCACCGACGTCGCTCCCGCGGTCGGTGTCGAGGCGTTGAACCCGGGGATCTTGCCGGCCAACGCGGCCGGGATGGTGACCAGGCCGGCCGCCTTCGACCACTGGATCTGAGTTCCTTCGGGACCAACGAAAGTGCTGGTCAGAACCCCGTCGGCGCCGGAAGTGGTATCGGCGGTGGGGAAACCGAACGGTCCCTTGATGCCGCCGGAAGCGCGCCAAGCGTCCAGAACCTTGCCCTTGATCAGCCAGGCACCCACATTGGGCGTCCAGTAGATGGCGGAGGCCTCGTTGTCGGGCGCCACCGCGGAGAAGTCGTTGAATCGGCCGACTCCGTCACCGGCGTCGCTCTCATCGTTCTTCGGGAAGCCGAGCCCAGCGTCCGGACCACCCAGTGCGCGGTACTTCGCGAGGATGTCGCCATACATGACGTGGGCGCCGGTGTCCTGCGAGTAGAAAATCGCTCCGCCGGCATAATCGCGCTCGGCGCCGCCCTTGACGTCCACGGCCTCGCCGATCGGCGCCCCGAGCAGCGAACTCTCGCCGCCGAAAGCGGCGTAGCGGTCTTCGATGGCGCTGACGGCATCAGAAGACGGGGTGGCGTATGCGGTCGGGGTGCCGACCAGCAAGGTGCTGGCCACCACGAACATCCCGCCGATGGCGAGCGAGGCACCGCGGCGGTGACGTGATGTCACGGTTGGTGTCACAACTAACTCCTTTTGGCTGTTTTCTTCGTAATTGTCGGTCTTGGCTGGTTGTCGTGGTTCGCGGATCTCTGACAAGGGACGACGCCGGGGCGGGAGGGGGTTCGACCGCCCCGGCGTCATGCTTGCCCTAGAGCATCGTCAGGAGCGACGGTGCCGTGGGTCATCCGCCCGGTAGCGCGGATCCTTCGGGTCGGTGATGTAGACCTCACGGTGCCGTGGGTCATCCGCCCGGTACTTCGGATCCTTGGGGTCCCAGATGTAGACCTCGCGGTGCCGCGGATCGTCGGCCCGGTAGTTCGGGTCCTTCGGATCCCAGTAGTAGGTGTCCACCAGATAGGCCTCACGGGCCCGGAAGACCGCCGACTCGTCACCGACGATGTCGTCATCCGGGTGTTCGCCGGTGGCTCGCTCGACCCACTCCACCTCGCGCGTGCCACGCTCGATGAACTGGGCTTTCACCTCGGCGCCCTTCTCCAGCGTGTGCCGGGTCACGTGCACCTCTTCGGCACCGTGCTCGACAACCCGCTGGACCTCCTTCTCCACGTACTTGTGGACGATCACCGGCTTCTCTACGACCACCTCGACGATCTTCTGGACCGGCTTCTCGACGATCTTCTCGACGATGGTCTCGACCGGCTTCTCGACGATTCGCTCGACCACGGTGTGAATCGGCTTCTCGACGATCCGCTCGTCGATGAACTCGACCTCACGCTCGACGACCTTCTCCACCAGAACCGGGCTGGTCACCATCTTCTCGAGCACCTTCTCGACGGGACGGTCCACGACCTTCTCGACGATGCGCGGCCGCTCGACGACCTTCTCGACCACCCGGTCGACCGGCTTCTCGACGACCTTCTCGACGATGTTCGGCCGCTCGACGACCTTCTCGACCACCCGGTCGACCGGCTTCTCGACGACCTTTTCGACGATGTTCGGCTTTTCGACGATCTTCTCGACCACCCGGTCGACGGGCTTTTCGACGACCCGCTCGACGATGTTGGGCTTTTCGACGATCTTCTCGACGACCCGGTCGACGGGCTTTTCGACGACCCGCTCGACGATGTTGGGCTTTTCGACGATCTTCTCGACGACCCGGTCGACGGGCTTTTCGACGACCCGCTCGACGATGTTGGGCTTTTCGACGA
>CAYPTG010000026.1:0-6196 GCA_964413455.1 uncultured Mycobacterium sp.
GGTGGATCCGCCAGGCCATCACCCGTGGCATGGCCGACCAGAGCCGCACCATCCGGCTGCCCGTGCACCTGGTGGAGCAGGTGAACAAGCTGGCGCGGATCAAGCGCGAACTGCACCAGGCCCTGGGCCGGGAAGCCACCGATGAAGAACTCGCCGCCGAATCCGGCATCCCGGTAGAGAAGATCAACGACCTGCTGGAGCACAGCCGCGACCCGGTCAGCCTGGATATGCCGGTGGGCAGCGACGAGGAAGCACCGCTCGGTGACTTCATCGAAGACGCCGAAGCCATGTCGGCGGAGAACGCGGTGATCTCCGAGCTGCTGCACACCGACATCCGGCACGTGCTGGCCACCCTTGACGAGCGCGAACAGCAGGTCATCCGGCTGCGGTTCGGTCTCGACGACGGCCAGCCGCGCACGCTGGATCAGATCGGCAAGCTGTTCGGCCTATCCCGCGAACGGGTACGTCAGATCGAACGCGAAGTGATGACCAAGCTCCGCAACGGCGATCGGGCCGAAAAGCTCCGGTCCTACGCTAGCTAGCCCCACAAACCAAACCCACCCCAGTGTGCCCGCCTGTCGTCTCGGCGGGCACACGTCTTTCCCCGGTTCTTTCCCCGGTACCGAACCATTCGTGCAGCTGGGAAGTAGACTTGGCGGGCGAGGAAGGGTGCCCTATGAACGATCTGGTCGATACCACGGAGATGTACCTGCGCACCATCTACGACCTCGAAGAAGAGGGCGTGGTGCCGTTGCGGGCACGTATCGCCGAACGACTGGATCAAAGCGGCCCGACGGTCAGCCAGACGGTGTCGCGGATGGAACGCGACGGCCTGCTTCGGGTGGCCGGCGACCGGCATCTGGAGCTGACCGAGAAGGGGCGCCGGCTGGCGATCTCGGTGATGCGCAAACACCGCCTCGCTGAACGGCTACTGGTCGACGTCATCGGGCTGCCCTGGGAGGAGGTGCACGCCGAGGCCTGCCGCTGGGAACATGTCATGAGTGAACAGGTGGAACGCCGGCTACTGAAGGTGCTGGACAATCCCACCGTGTCGCCGTTCGGTAACCCGATCCCCGGCCTGACGCTGCTGGGACATACCGAATCGCAGGGCACCGACGGCGCCGAGACGACCAACCTAGTCCGGTTGACCGAACTTCCGGCCGGTGATTCGGTCGCGGTGGTGGTCCGGCAGCTCACCGAGCATGTTCAAGACGACGTCGCCTTGATCGGTCGGCTCAAGCAGGCCGGAGTGGTCCCCAATGCCCGAGTCCTGGTACAGACCAGTTCCAATGGAGACGTCACGATCGTGGTGGGTGGACACGAGAACGTCGAACTCCCGCACGAGATGGCCCACGCGGTGAAGGTGGAGAAGGTCTAACCACCCGAAGCAATCAACCAGTCCGGCCGAAGGTTCTCCGCGGCGGTAGTCGTAAGCCCAGGCGTTTGGCCAGCCGGAAACCGGTACCGGTCAACTCACGAATCTGTTCGGGCCGCATCCCGGCCTGCAGTGCGGCGTCGAGCATTCCGGCCATCCGGTGATCGGGGTCGCTGCGCAGCGCCGCCTCCAGCGAGATGCCGGCCAGCGGCCCGTCTCCGCGCGCATAGGCCGAAAATGCCAGCAGCACAAGGGCTTCAGCCCGCCACGGATCCGGCAGGGTGCGAGATAGCTCCGCCCACAGCGCCTCGGCGGCCGCCGCTTGGCTACCCACCGCCAGCGCATACAGCGTGTCGCGGACCGCGACGTCGGTGAGCCCGCACGCCAATTCCGTCAGTTCGGCGTCCACCGGCCGGTAGCCGTCCAGGACACGGGCGGCTAGCTGGATCGCGGCTTCGATGTCCCGGCGACCGCAGCCGTCGGGGTCGGCCCGCCAGCACGCTTCGCGCGCTGCGGCCTGTTCCCTAATCGCTGCGACCAACGAGTCGGAGCGCGCCTCGTCGGTGAGCGAGATGACCGCGTGCAGCTCAGCGCGGCGTCCGTAGAGCCGCCGGCCGTCGAGCACCGCCGCGGCGGCCAGTGGCGAGGCCCCCGGATCGTCGACGGTCCCTCCGGATCCACAGCCGTCGATGCAATGCCAGACACCCCCGGCCGCCACCCGGTCGACCAGATGTGAGCCGTGCAACTCCACACCCCGCTCATCGAGCTCCTCACGCAGCCGATCGCACAGTTCGCGGTGATCGGCGGCGCACACCGGGCACAGCGCGCCTTCGTTATCGACGATCACCACCACCACGGCATCGGCCCCGGAACTGCCGACGATGTCGGCGAGCCGGTCGAGGTTCTCAACCAGCCCGTCGCACAGGTCGGCCCGCATGACCGATCCCATCCGCCCCTCCTCCAGAGTGACCAGGACCAGGGATTTCTCCGGGACGAATCCAAGAACGGCCGGCAGCGCGGCGATCAGCGCAGCGGGCTGGGTAACGCGGAATTCTGGATGCTGTGCGGGCATGGCACAACGGTGGTAGCGCACCCCGCGGAGCGTCGCCGGACTGCCTGGGTAACGGCCGAGGGCTGTGCATGAAGCCACAACTGTGGATGGCCGTCGACTCCCCGGGCGCCGGAATCTCGGGAACGCGGGCCGCCGGCCCTGCGTTGTTAGACGTGGAAGACCGAGGAGACGAAACGGAATGGCTGATAAGCAAGGCCACAACGATCCAGCTGGGCAGATGTACCAGCTGGAATTTCCGGCTCCGCAACTGTCGTCCCCGGACGGTCGCGGGCCGGTAATGATCCATGCCCTTGAGGGCTTTTCGGACGCGGGACATGTCGTGCGACTGGCCGCCGAGCACCTCAAGGGCTCGTTGGAGTGCGAACTCGTCGCGTCGTTCGCCATCGACGACCTGCTGGACTACCGGTCCCGCCGGCCGATGATGAGCTTCAAAACCGACCACTTCACCGACTACGACGACCCTGCGCTCAACCTCTACGCCTTGCGGGACAGCCTCGGCACTCCGTTCCTTCTGCTGGCCGGCCTGGAGCCGGACCTGCAGTGGGAGCGCTTCGTGACCGCGGTGCGGCTGCTCGCCGAACGGCTCGATGTACGCCGGACGATTGGCCTGGGCGCGATCCCGATGGCCGTGCCGCACACTCGGCCGGTGACGATGACCCCGCACGCCAACAATCGCGAGCTGATCGCCGGTCACCAGCCGTGGGTGGGCGAAGTTCAGGTTCCCAGCAGCGCGTCCAATCTGCTGGAGTTCCGGATGGCCCAGCACGGGCACGAGGCGGTCGGCTTCACCGTGCATGTGCCGCACTATTTGGCCCAAACCGAGTATCCCGTCGCCGCCGAAGCGCTGCTGCAACAGGTCGCCACGTCGGCCTCGTTGCAGTTCCCGCTGGAAGCCCTGACCGAGTCGGCGGCCGTGGTGAACGGGAAGATCGCCGAGCAGGTCGAGGGCTCGGCCGAAGTCACCCAGGTGGTCGAGGCACTGGAACGCCAGTACGACGCGTTCCTCGCCGCGCAGGAGAATCGGTCGCTGCTGGCCCGCGACGAAGACCTGCCCAGCGGCGAGGAGTTGGGCGCCGAGTTCGAACGGTTCTTGGCCCAGCATGCCGATGAGTACAAGGACGATCGGTTCAACGGTGGCGAGGGCTAAGACCGGCCGGATCGGTCTAGTGTCGGGCCGACAACCGTCGGCGTAATGTCGATGTATGGGTGTCGACGTTGCGGTTCTTCGCGTATTCACTGACGCCAGCGGTAATTTCGGCAATCCGCTCGGTGTAGTGGATGCTGCCGATGTTCCGCCCGAGAGCCGGCAGGCGGTGGCCGCCGAGCTGGGGTACAGCGAGACGGTCTTCATCGACCTGCCGGAAGCCGGCGCGACCAGTGCGCACGCCCAGATCTTCACCCCGGCCGCCGAGTTGCCGTTCGCCGGCCACCCGACCGTGGGTGCGGCCTGGTGGCTGCGGGAGCGCGGCACCCCAATCAAGACATTGCAGGTTCCGGCAGGCGTCGTCCAGATCCGCTATCCCGATGAGCTGACCGAAGTGGTGGCGCTCTCCACCTGGGGCCCCGACTTCGACCTGCACCAGCTGGATTCGGTCGACGAACTTGCCGCAGCCGAGCCGTCGGATTTCCCCGACGACATCGAGCACTATCTGTGGACCTGGGTCGACCGCGATGCCGGGCACCTACGGTCCAGGATGTTCGCGCCGAATCTCGGTGTGCCCGAGGATGAAGCGACCGGTTCGGCGGCGATCCGCATCACCGACCATCTGACCCGCGACCTGACCATCACCCAGGGCAAAGGGTCACAGATTCGCACGACGTGGAGCCCTGATGGCTGGGTGGTGCTGGCCGGCCGGGTAGTCGGTGACCAAGCCCGGCAGATCGCACTCTGATTGCCTGATCGCTACCGCGAGGATTGCCTGATCGCTACCGCGAGGATTTACCTGATCGGCTACCGCGAGCCGACTTCCCGGTGGGCGCGCAGTGCCTCGATCTCGCGTTCGAAGTCTTCGGCCGATGAGAAGGAGCGGTACACCGAGGCGAATCTGAGGTAGGCCACCTCGTCCAGCTCACGCAGCGGGCCGAGGATGGCCAGGCCGACTTCATTGCTGGGCACTTCCGCGGTCCCGCTGGCCCGGACGCTGTCCTCGACCTGCTGAGCAAGCAGGTTCAGCGCGTCGTCGTCCACCTGCCGGCCCTGACAGGCCCGGCGGACCCCGCTGATGACCTTCTCCCGGCTGAACGGCTCGGTGACCCCACTGCGTTTGACAACGGCCAGCACGGCGGTCTCAACGGTGGTGAAACGGCGACCGCACTCCGGGCAGGCACGCCGGCGCCGGATCGCCTGCCCTTCGTCGGCCTCCCGGGAATCCACCACCCGCGAATCGGGGTGGCGGCAGAAAGGACAGTGCATGACTGCTCCTTCTCTTCGCTTTCTCCCGACGGGTGTCACTACCGGGATCACCGGGGCAGGGATCACCAGGGATGACAGAGAGCCTACCCGTGCGGCGGCGGAGGCCATCTCAACCCACGGGAGCGATCAGTGTCTGGCCGGCGGCCAGCGCCACCGTTTCGAGGTGATTGAGGTCGCGAATTCGCTCGACGACCTGCCCGATCGGCGAGTCCGGGGCGACTCGGCCGGCCAATTGCTGAAGCGTCTCTCCGGCCCGCACCTGCACCACGGCTAGCTGGTCCGGAACCGATACCGCGGCCAGCCGGTCCGGGATCGCGGCAGCTGTGCGTTCGCCGCTGGCCTGCCCCAGCGAGCCCAGCCACAACGTGATCAGCGCCGCCGCCAAGGCCAGCGCCACGGTCACCGTGGTACCGACCGGCCGGGGAAGATGCCGGGCCTGCGACACCGGCACGCCACTGCCGCGGTACCGCAGCGGCGCCACCGCCGGACGTGCCGGAGCCGGACCGGCCGAGCGCGGCCGCACGGCGTGCCGACGCACTCGGATGGGCGACTGCACCGGAGGCTCGCATTCGGCCATCCAGTCCATCAGCTGTCGATCGTCCAGGATCGTCATATCCGTCCCCTTCCCACACCGTGTTCGCTCTTACGTTCGATATTCTAGTCGCTCATCTGTTCGATATACGAACACATGAGCGAGCGTGTCGCACGGTTAGCACCGTAGAACACCCCACCGACAAGTTCGCGGGCCCGCATCCGCCGACACGCGCCACCAAATGTCGAACACATGTTTGATAATCGGGACGATCCCGGATACATTCGCTCTCATGAGCGATAGCACGCAGCCCCCGGAGGCCCGAAGCGCATCCGGTCTCACCGAACGCCAACGCACCATCCTGGAAGTGATCCGGGCGTCGGTGACCACCCGCGGCTACCCGCCCAGCATCCGGGAGATCGGCGACGCCGTCGGCCTGACGTCGACCTCCTCGGTCGCCCATCAGCTGCGCACCCTAGAACGGAAGGGCTACCTGCGCCGCGACCCCAATCGGCCGCGCGCGGTCGATGTCCGCGGTGCCGACGAGTCGGTCACACCGGTGGTCACCGACGTCGCCGGCTCCGACGCGCTGCCGGAACCCACTTTTGTACCGGTGCTCGGCCGGATCGCCGCCGGTGGGCCGATCCTGGCCGAAGAGGCGGTCGAGGACGTGTTCCCGCTACCCCGCGAACTTGTCGGCGAAGGATCGCTGTTCCTGCTGAAAGTGGTCGGCGAGTCGATGGTCGACGCGGCCATCTGCGACGGCGACTGGGTCGTGGTCCGTCAGCAGAACGTCGCCGATAA
>CAYPTG010000026.1:6206-8919 GCA_964413455.1 uncultured Mycobacterium sp.
CGATGATCGACGGCGAGGCCACGGTGAAGACTTTCAAGCGCACCGCCGGTCAGGTATGGCTGATGCCGCACAACCCGGCGTTCGACCCTATCCCCGGGAACGACGCCACGGTGCTGGGCAAGGTCGTCACGGTGATCCGCAAGATCTGAAGTTACTCAGGCGCTTTCACGAAGCCGTTGGCCTGAGCCAGCTCTTCGCTGGCGAACCACACCTCGGGGATGGTGCTGTCATACAGCACCGAATCGGGGGTGTAGTAGACGCCCGAGTGGGTGTTGCCTTTGATCACATACCCTTCCGGCGCTTGCAGCGGATCGGCCAGCGGTAGGTGGATCGCGGGGCGCCACGGGTCATCGGCCGCCCACTCGTGCTCGACCTGTCCAGCCCTCGGTTCCTCATCGACCTCATCGAAGTACTCGTCGGCCGGCGGCTCGTCGGCGGCGGCATGGCGATGCCGGGGCGGGCTGACTTCGTCGAGATCTAGTCGCCATTTCAGCGGCGAGGTGGCCTCCGAGCTAGCCGAATGCCGACCGGTACGGGACCCCACCGCACCAAGCCGGTCTTCGAGGTCCCCCGCACCAAGCCGGTCTTCGAGGTCCAACATCCGGCTCCGGAAATCAGTGAACTCACCGAGGTCGGCCTCAGTGGGAATGCGGGTCGGCGCGGTGTCGATCGCATCCTCGTCGGAATCGAAACCGGACTCCGCAAGCTCGTCCTCATCGGCTGCCGGCGGCGCCGACCACAGATCGAAATCCCGGCCGGCGTCCTCGAACCGGGGCTCCTCGAATCGCACGTCGCCCTCGTAATGAGGTTCCTCGTAATGCGCTTCTTCGGGATAGCGCGGTTCATCCGGGTAACGCGGTTCCTCGGGATAGCGCGGCTCACGAGTCCCGGACCAGAAGTCATCGCCCTCGGTGAACCGGTCCTGCTCGGTGAACCGGTCCTGCTCCACGAATCGGTCCTCGGCAACGTAACGGTCCTCAGCGAAACGATCCTGTTCCACCGCGCCGCGACGACGGGACACGCTGCGGCGCTGGGCCAGCACCGTGAGCAAGCCCAGCAGCAACAGCAGCGGCAGAATGATGGCCAGCCACCACCAATGCCAGCCGCCCTTACCGGAACTGGCACCGGAGGACGGTGAGCCAGGGGTCTGCGCGACGGCATCGGGCATGTCCAGGCCGGAGACCAGGGCCGCCAGATCGCCCGGTTTGGAGCTGAACTGCTTGGTGGCGCCATTCCAGGACATCTCGCCGCCGCTGAACGTCTGAGTCACCACATCGCCTTTGACCGTCTGCTCACCGGTCGGCACACCCAACGATCCGGTGGCCCCGCCCAATTTCTCCCAAGCGGCGTTGATCGGGCCGCGGACCACAATCGCGCCGCTATCCGGGGTCCAGAAGATCACCGGCTTGTCCGGCGCGCTGAAGGTGCTGACCCGGCTGTTGGGTACCCCGCCGTCGACCTCGACGCCAAGCGGGTAACCCAAGTCACCGGTCGGGCCGCCGTCGGATTCGTACTTGGACAGGATTGCGCCGGTCACCGCGTGGGCGCCGGTCTGCGGTGAGTAGAAGATCTTGCCGCCGGCATAGCTTTGCGCTGACCCGCCGTCCCCGACCGGCGTCTGCTCCCCCTGACGCGCTCCCAACGGCCCGCCCAGGCCGCCGCTGGCCCGCCAGGCCAGGTTGATCAGGGTGGTGGGGTCCAGCGGGACCTCCAAGCCGACGAGGCTCTCCGCCAGGGCGGGCGGGTCGGTGGTGAAGGTGTTGGAACCGCGGTTCCAGGACACCTCGCCGCCGGTGAACTTCTGGCTCACCACATCGCCGTCGTAGCGTTCGTCCTCGACCGGGACCCCGAGGACTCCGGCCGAGCCGCCCAGCTTGTCCCAAGCGGCGTTGATCGCGCCGCGGACCGGCCACGCGCCGGTCTCAGCGGTCCAGAAGATAGCCGGCTTGTCGCTTGCCCCGAAGGTGCTCACCCGGCTCCTGGGGCTGATCAGGCCGGGGACTTCATCGATATTGGGGAACCCGAGGTCGCTGTCGGCGGGGCCGCCGAGGGACTCATATTTGTCCAGGATCGCGCCGTGGATCAGGTGCGCGCCGGTGGCCGGGGTGAAGAAGATCTTGCCGTCACTGAATTTCTGGCCGTAGCCATCACCGACCGTAAAGACGTCGCCGTCCATGGCGCCGACAACCGAACCGGATCCGCCGGCAGCCTGCCAGGCCTGGTTGATGGCGTCAGCGGCATCGCTTTCCGGACTGGCGACCGCCGACGGCACGAGCAGCGCCGCCGCGGCGGCAGTGGCCACCGCGCCCAGCGTGAGCCGCCTGACGGTTCGGCTCAGCCGACTCGCTACCCGCGTCATGCATCGTCCTTCCGCATACGGACCACATGCCTCTACCAAACCGAAACTTCAGTGGTTAAGGTCGCACATTTCCGAAAAAGCTTGACACGACACGCGGGCATTTGCCGAATCCGGTTTCCGAATCGAGATTGAATCCCGACGTTAGCGAAACCGGATGGACGGTCTCATTTCGAGCCGTCAGACCCCCAGACTGCGGCCGACGATCTCCTTCGCGACGTGCGGCTGCTGAGTCCCCGCGACGCGGCGCGACGGGGCGGCCACGTGACGCTCGGGCATCCGGCGTTCGAGGGCCTCGTGCCGCAGCTGTGGGAGGAGGGCGTCATCCCCGATTTCCGGTACCCCGACGGCATCCGT
>CAYPTG010000026.1:8929-13420 GCA_964413455.1 uncultured Mycobacterium sp.
GCCGACGATCTCCTTCATGATTTCGGTGGTGCCGCCGTAAATTGTTTGCACACGGGCGTCCAAGAAAGCTCGGGCGACGTTGTATTCCCGCATGTAGCCGTATCCACCGTGCAGCTGAAGACAGCGGTCGATCAGCTTCACCTGAGCCTCGGTGGTCCACCATTTAGCCATTGCAGCCTGCTCGACCGTCAATTTCCTATCCAGGTGGAGTTTGATGAATTCATCGACCATGATGCGCGCCGCGGTGGCCTCGGTGGCCAATTCGGCAAGCAGGAAGCGGCTGTTCTGGAAGGAACCGATCGGTTTGCCAAAAGCTTTGCGTGACGTCGTGTACTCGATGGTCTCGTTGAGTACCGCCTCCATTGCCGCCGCAGCCACAACGGCAATCGAGATGCGTTCTTGCGGCAGATTCTGCATCAGGTAGATAAAACCCATGCCTTCCTCGCCGAGCAGGTTCTCCACCGGCACCCGCACATCGGTGAACGACAGTTCTGCGGTGTCCTGAGCGTCCATACCCATCTTGTCCAGATGACGGCCGCGTTCGAAGCCGGCCATGCCGCGTTCGACGGCGAGCAGCGAGAAGCCCTGAGCACCCTTACCCGGGCCGGTCTGCGCGACGACGATCACCAGATCGGCGTTGATGCCGTTGGTGATGAAGGTCTTGGAGCCGTTGAGGATGTAGTGGTCGCCCTCCCTGACCGCCCGGGTTTTGATGCCCTGCAGGTCGCTGCCGGTGCCCGGCTCGGTCATCGCGATCGCGGTGATCATCTCGCCGGTGCAGAACTGCGGCAGCCAGCGCTGTTTCTGCTCCTCGTTGGTCAGTTCCAGCAGGTACGGGGCAACGACGTCGTTGTGCAGCGAAAAGCCCAGCCCGCTGTAGCGGCCGGCGACGATCTCTTCGACCAGGATGGTGTTGTACCGGAAGTCGTCGTTGCCGCCGCCGCCGTACTCCTCGGGCACCGCCATCCCGAGGAAGCCCTGCTTGCCGGCCTCCAGCCAGACCCCTCGGTCGACGATCTTGTCCTTCTCCCACTGCTCGTGGTACGGCGCCACATGCTTGGCCAAAAACGCCCGGAAGGATTGACGGAACAGCTCGTGCTCCGGCTCGAACAGCGTGCGGGTGTATTTCACGGCACTTGCCATGGCGTGACCTTCCGGCAAAAGGGATAGCGGTGACGGCGACGATTTGGTACCGAGGATAGACCAACCGGATGGTTGGTCGCTTCGGCCGATCGGGGCCGACCGGCCGGGGACCGTGCGACGGAGTTACCGGGTGGCGTACTGCGTGACGCTGGCCGCCAGCGCTGCCGGCACCCTGGCCTTGACCCGGGTGCCGTCCTCGGTGTGTTCGGTGGCGTCGATGCGGCCCTCGTCGTGCAACCGGGCGACCAGGTCACCGCGGGTGTAGGGAATCGTCACGTCGACGGAGACCTCCCGGGGCTCCACCAACTCCCCCATCCGTGCCCGCAACCGGTCGGTGCCCTCGCCGGTGTGGGCCGAGACGAACACCGCCCCGGGCAGCGCCCGGCGCAGCTGGGCCAGCATCACCTCGCCGGCCGCGTCGATCTTGTTCACCACCAGCAGTTCCGGCGCCGGCGGCGCGTGGTGCTCGCCCTGCACTTCGCCGACGACCTGGCGCACCGCGTCGATCTGGGCCAGCGGGTTGGCGTCCGAACCGTCGACCACATGCACCAGCAGGTCGGCGTCGACGACCTCTTCGAGGGTGGACCGGAACGCCTCCACCAGCTGGGTCGGCAGGTGCCGGACGAAGCCGACGGTGTCGGTCAGCACGAACGGCCGTCCGTCATCGAACTCGCCGCGGCGGGTGGTGGGCTCCAGGGTGGCGAACAGCGCGTCCTGCACCAGCACTCCGGCCCCGGTCAGCGCGTTGAGCAGGCTGGACTTGCCGGCGTTGGTGTAGCCGACGATCGCCACCGACGGCAGCTCGCTGCCCCGGCGCTGGCTGCGCTGGGTGTCGCGGGCCAGTTTCATGTCCTTGATCTCGCGGCGCAGCCGGGACATCCGCTCGCGGATGCGGCGGCGATCGGTCTCGATCTTGGTTTCACCCGGCCCGCGCAGACCCACACCGCCGCCGCTGCCGCCGGCACGTCCACCGGCCTGCCGGGACATCGACTCGCCCCAGCCGCGCAGCCGGGGCAGCATGTATTCCATCTGGGCCAGCGACACCTGGGCCTTGCCCTCCCGGCTGGTGGCGTGCTGGGCGAAGATGTCCAGGATCAGCGCGGTGCGGTCGATGACTTTGACCTTGAGCACTTTTTCCAGGGCGGTCAGCTGGGCGGGGCTCAATTCACCGTCGCAGATGACGGTGTCGGCGCCGGTGGCGACCACCAGCTGGCGCAGTTCTTGGGCCTTGCCCGAGCCGATGTAGGTGGCCGGGTCGGGTTTGTCGCGCCGCTGGATCAGCCCCTCCAGCACCTCTGAGCCCGCAGTCTCGGCCAAGGCGGCCAACTCGGCCAGGCTGGCATCGGCGTCGGCGGCCGTGCCGTCGGTCCAGACACCCACCAGCACAACACGTTCCAGCCGCAGCTGCCGGTACTCGACCTCGGAAACGTCGGAGAGCTCGGTGGACAGACCGGCCACCCGGCGCAACGCGGCGCGGTCTTCAAGGGCCAGTTCGCCGAGGCTGGGTTCGGCGCCGGGTGCGGTCAGGTCATGGTCGGTCATAGCAGAACTTCATGGTGTCACGCCGGCGTGGCGTCGCGCACCTGAATATTCGCCCCGGCCCGGCCGGCCGGCGGCCGGAAGTGCCCGGAATGTCAGCGGTGCTCAGCAGTGCGAAGCCCACCAGGCGCCGGACAACTCGCCGTGGGCGACCAGGACCGACGGCCCGCGCAGGAAACTGGTGGCGTCGGTGATTTCGACGGCGACCTCCCCGCCGGGAACCCGGACCCGCAACGCGCCGGTGCTGGCGTCGCGATCGGCCAGTGCGGCGACGGCGGCGGCCACCGTCCCGGTGCCGCACGAGCGGGTCTCCCCCACGCCGCGCTCGTGTACCCGCATCGACACCGCGCCGTCGCGCAGCGGTGTGAGCACTTCGACGTTGACCCCGTCGGGGAACTGGCCGCGGTCGAATTCGACCGGCGCGCCGACGTCCATCCCGGCCAGCGCCTCATCGGTCAGATCGGGCACCAGGCAGGCCAGGTGCGGGTTGCCGACGTCCACTCCCAGCCCGGTCAGCCGGCGTCCGCCGACGGTCGCGACCCCGGAGCCGAGCAGGTTCGCCTTACCCATGTCGACGGTGACCTCGGCCCGGAAGTCGTCGGCTGCGTGCACGACGACCGGCCGCGGGCCGGCCACCGTGGCCACCACGAACTCGTCGCGGGATTCCAGGCCGGTTGCGCGCAGGTAGTGCGCGAAGACCCGCATCCCGTTGCCGCACATCTGTGCCACCGAGCCGTCGGCGTTGCGGTAGTCCATGTACCAGTCGCCCGGGTCGCTGCCCTCGGGCGACCGGGGCAGGATGCCGGCGCCCACCGCGGCCTCGACGGAGGTGACCCGCAGCACGCCGTCGGCTCCCAGGCCGCGCCGGCGGTCGCACAGCGCGCTGACCACCGAGGCCGTCAGGTCCAGCCGCGCGCCGATGTCAGGCAGCACCACGAAGTCGTTCTCGGTGCCATGCCCTTTGGCGAACATCATCGGCGCCTGCTGAATCACCTGCTCAGGATACGTGCCGCCAGTACGTGAGCACCTCATCGGCCAGAGCGCCGGCGGCGCCGTCGAGCCAGCGGATGCGGTGATCGCGACGGAACCAGGACCGCTGCCGACGGACGTAGCGGCGGGTGCCGATGAAGGTGAGCTCTCGTGCCCGGTCGATATCGGAGACGCCGGCGCCGGCGTCGAGCGCGTCGAGAACCTGCGCGTAGCCCAGCGCCCTAGCCGCGGTGACCCCGTCGCGCAGGCCGCGCTCGGACAGTGCACGGACCTCATCGACCAGTCCACCATCGAACATGGCGTCGGTCCGGGTGGCCAGTCGCTGATCCAAATCCGCTGTGTCCCAGTCTAATCCGATGATAGCGGCGCCCCACCGCGGTGTGCCGATCCGGGGGGCCGAGGCGGCGAACGGACGACCAGTCAGCTCGATGACCTCCAGCGCACGCACGATCCGGCGGCCGTCGGTGGGCAGGATCGCCTCGGCGGCGGCGGGGTCACGCCGGGACAGTTCGATGTGCAGGGCGGCCACGCCGGCCTGCCCGAGGCGCTCTTCCCAGCGTGCTCGCACCGCCGGGTCGGTGGCCGGGAAGGTCCAATCGTCCAGCAGCGATTGGATGTACAGCATCGACCCGCCGACGACGATCGGCACCGCACCGCGGGCGATGATCGCCTCGACATCGGCGACGGCTGCCTGCTGGTAGCGCGCCACGGTGGCGGTATCGGTGACCTCGAGGACGTCGAGTTGGTGATGGACGATGCCATGACGTTGTGCCGGTGGGACTTTCGCGGTGCCGATGTCCATACCGCGGTTTTGCTGCA
>CAYPTG010000027.1:0-13313 GCA_964413455.1 uncultured Mycobacterium sp.
CGGGCGGACGGTGTGCGCGGTGGTGTGCGCCGCGCCGGACACCATGCCGTCGACGATGTCGTTGTGCACCAGCATGGTGCCGAAGTACGACACGTCGTGGATGATTTCCCTGGCCTGCTCGACGGTCACCCCCTTCTTCTTGCGAAGCTGTGCGTATTGCTCGGCGAACTTCTCGCACAGCTCGCTGGTGCGCGGGTTGAGCACCGTCGCCACGCTCAGATCGACACCGAGTTCGGCTGCCCGAGAACGGATTCGGCTCTCATCACCGAGGATGGTCAGCTCGGCGATACCGCGGCGCAGCAGCCGACCGGCGGCCTGCAGGATGCGGTCATCGTCGCCTTCGGGCAGCACGATGCGTTTGCGGTCGGCCCTGGCCCGCTCCATCAGCTGGTAGGCGAACATCTGCGGAGTGGTCACCGTGGGGATAGGGATGGCCAGCCGTTCCAGCATGTCGGACATGTCCACGTGCCGGTCCATCAACTGCAGTGCGGTGTCGATCTTGCTCCCCGAGTCCGCGGTGACCCGCCCGCGAGTGTTGGCCACTGCGCTGGCGGTGGCGTAGGTGCCCAACTCGGTGGCGATCACCGGCAGTCGCAGTCCCAGCCCGGTGACCAACCGGGTGATCTCCCGGTGCAGCGGTAGACCGCCGTTGAGGATGATCGTCGAGATCGACGGAAACCCTTCTGCCGCATGGGCACTGGCGACGGCCAGCACGACGTCGGACCGATCGCCGGGGGTGATCACCGCGCCGGCTTCGCGCAGCCGCTCCAGGACGTGTTCGGCGGTCATCCCGGCGACCATCACGTGCAGCACCTCACGGCCCAGCAGCGACGGATCGCCGTGTACCAGAACACCGTCCACCGCGGTCTGCAGCTCACCGACCGTCGGAGCCACCAGCAGCGGCTCCTCGGGGATCACGTAGACCGGTGCGCCGACGTCATTGCAGGCTTGTGCGACGGCGTCCAGCTGGTCCGGATCGCAGCGGTTGGCGACCACCGCCGCGGTGTGTGCATGCTGAGCGGCCAGCTCCCCCATGCACAATTCGATTGATTCGGCGATCTCGGCCGGGGTGCGGTCGAAGGCCCGCACCGACAGCACCACTGGCGCGCCGAGATTCACTGCGATGCGGGCATTCACGCTCAACTCGGTCGGGGTGGCCACGTCGGTGAAGTCCGACCCGACGATCACCATGGCGTCACAGCGGTCAGCGGCCGCGTGATAGCGGTCGACGATGTCGGCGATCGCCCCGTCAGTGTCCTCGTGCAGCCGCTGATAACTGACGCCGATGCACTCCTCGTAGGACAAACCGGCATTGCTTTGGGACAGTAGGAGTTCCAGGATGTAGTCGCGGTCCGCGCGGCGGGTGATGGGCCGGAACACCCCGACCTTGGGCACCAGCGCCGAGAGCCGGTTGAGGATGCCCAGCGCGATGGTGGACTTCCCGGTTTCGCCTTCCGGAGAGGCGACATAGATCGACGTCGGTCCTGGTGTCACGACGACAGCATATTGGTCAGCCCAGTTTTCGTAGCCGCGGCAAGAGATCCCGCTCGAACAGTTCCAGGAATCGGCGTTGATCGTGCCCCGGCGCGTGGAAGACCAGGTGGTTCAGGCCGTAGTCGACGTATTCGGCCACCTTCTCGACGGCCTCGTCGGGATCCGACGACACGATCCAGCGACGCGCGATCTGTTCGATGGGCAGCGCGTCGGCCAGTCGCTCCATCTCTCTGGGATCCGACACACTGTGCTTCTGCTCCGGGGTCAGCGACAGCGGGGCCCAGAACCGGGTGTTGTTCAGCGCCGCCTCCGGGTCGGGGTCGTAGGAGATCTTGATCTCGATCATCTTGTCGATGGCGTCGACGTCGCGGCCGGCCGCCTCGGCGCCCTCTCGCACCGCAGGAATCAGCTTGTCCGCGTACAGCTCTCGGCCCTTGCCGGAGGTGCAGATGAAACCGTCGCCGGCCCGTCCGGCGTACTTTGCCACCACCGGTCCGCCGGCGGCGATGTAGACCGGCACCCCGCCCTCGGGCACGTCGTAGATGCACGCCCCGTCCAGGTGGTAGTACTCGCCGTCGAAGTCGACCCGACGACCCGACCACAGTTCCCGCATCAGCTTCACCGATTCGCGCAGCCGGGCGAAGCGCTCCTTGAACTCCGGCCACGGCCCGGTATAGCCCGCGGCGACCTCGTTGAGCGCTTCCCCGGTACCGACTCCGAGGAACACCCGGTCCGGGTAGAGGCAACCCATGGTGGCGAACGCCTGGGCGATCACCGCCGGGTTGTAGCGGAAGGTCGGGGTGAGCACCGAGGTGCCCAGCGTGATGCGGTCGGTGCGTTCACCGACGGCGGTCATCCAGGACAGCGCGAACGGCGCGTGTCCGCCGTCGTGGCGCCACGGGTTGAAATGGTCGCTCACCGTGGCGCTGTCCATGCCGTGCGTTTCGGCGAGCACCCCGAGTTCGACGAGTTCGCGAGGCCCGAACTGCTCGGCCGACGCCTTGTATCCCAGTCGCAATGCCACCACCCTTTAGTTCTACACCGGCAGTTCTGCACAGGCCTACACTCGGGCGATGGCACCGGTGCTGACCGCGGTCACCGATCACGTCCATCTGGCCCGCACGCCACTGGTGAACTGGACGCTGGTCACCGGCGACTCCGGCGTGCTGCTGATCGACGCGGGTTTCCCCGGTCAGCGCGACGACGTGCTGTGGTCGCTGCGGGAGCTGGGTTTCGGCCCCGATGACCTCACCGCGATCCTGTTGACCCATGCCCACGTCGATCATCTCGGCACCGCGATCTGGTTCGCCAAGACCCACGACACCCCGGTGTACTGCCACCCTGGTGAGGTGGCGCACGCCAAACGTGAGTATTTGCAGCAGCTTTCGCCCGCTTCGCTGATGGCCCACGTGTGGCGTCCGTCGGTGCTGCGCTGGTCGGCCCAGGTCGTCGCCAACGGTGGCCTGGTGCGCGCCGGTATCCCCAACGCCCGGCCGCTGACCCCCGAGCTCGCCCGGCAGCTGCCCGGGCGGCCGATGGCGATCCCCACCCCGGGGCACACCTCAGGGCACTGCTCCTACCTGGTGGACGGCGTTCTGGTGGCCGGCGACGCCCTGGTCACCGACCATCCGCTGCTGCGCCGACCCGGACCGCAGCTGCTGCCGTCGCTGGCCAACCACAGTGAGGCGGATTGCATCGCCAGTCTCGGCGTACTGGGCGCGACCGGCGCCGACACGCTGATCCCCGGCCACGGCGATCTCTGGGTCGGTCCGGTCGACCAAGCCGCCCAACAGGCCGCCCTGCACTAGGTCCAATGCCGCGCTCCTCAACGCGGCCCGCCGCTTGATCGTCGCGCTCGATTAGATTCGAGTCGTGGACAACATCAGCGGCCGGACCGTCGTCATCACCGGCGCGGCCCGCGGCATCGGATTCGCCACCGCCAAGGCGCTGCTCGCCCGCGGCGCCCGGGTGGTGATCGGGGACCGCGACGTCACCCTCGGCGAGTCGGCGGTCGCCACGCTGAGCAATCTCGGCCCGGTGTCCGGATACCCACTGGACGTCACCGACCCGGCGTCGTTCGCCACCTTCCTGGACAAGGCCCGCACCGACGGCGACGGCCGCATCGACGTGCTGATCAACAACGCCGGCGTGATGCCGGTGGGCCGGTTCCTGGACCACACCGACCAGGCCATCCGCTGCGCGATCGAGGTGAACCTTTACGGGGTGATCAACGGCTGCCGGCTGGTGCTGCCGGAGATGGTCGAGCGCGGCCGCGGACACATCGTCAACATCGCCTCACTTGCCGGCATGGTGGCGCTTCCCGGCCAAGCCGTCTATGCCGCAACGAAATTCGCGGTAGTGGGCCTGTCCGCGTCGCTGGCCGACGAGTTCGCACCGCAGGGCGTGCAGATCAGTTGCGTAATGCCGACGTTCACCAACACCGAGCTGATCTCCGGCACCACGCCCGGCGGGATCACCAGCCCGGTGCAGCCCGAAGACATCGCCGCCGCCGTGCTGCGGGTAGTGCAGAAGCCGAAAGCCGCTGTGTCGGTACCGCATTCGCTGCGGTTTGTCGCCGGGATGACGTCGTTGCTGCCGCCACGTCCCCGGCGCTGGCTATCGGACAAGTTGGGGACCAGCCGGGTGTTCCTGGACGTCGACGCAGGTGCCCGCGCCGCCTACGAGCAGCGCGCCCAGTCGGCGACCGGCGTGTTGGAGGAACCCGAGTAGCCGGGGATCAGCTCAGCGCGCGGTCCAGGTCAGCGATCAGATCCTCGGTGGCCTCCAGGCCCACCGAAATCCGCACCACCGCGTCACCCAGCCCGATCGCCGCCCGGCCCTCGGGCCCCATGGCCCGGTGGGTGGTGGTGGCCGGATGGGTGATCAGCGACTTGGCGTCACCGAGGTTGTTGGAGATATCGATGATCCGCAGCTTGTCCAGCACCTCGAACGCCCGCTGCTTGCCCTGCCCGTCGGCGGCGTCGAGTTCGAAGGTGATGACGGTGCCGCCGCCGCTCGTCTGCCGAGTGGCCAGCTCGTATTGCGGATGCGACGGCAGATATGGGTAGCGCACCCACCGGACACCAGGATGCCCTTCCAGGAACTCCGCGATCCGCTGCGCGGACGCGTTGCTGTAGTCGACCCGAACTGACAGTGTCTCAAGGCCTTTCAGCAATACCCAGGCGTTGAACGGACTCAGGGCCGGGCCGGTGTGTCGCATCAGCGTCTGCACCGGCCCGTCGATGTATTCCTTGTCGCCCAGGATCGCCCCGCCCAGCACCCGGCCCTGACCGTCGATGTGTTTGGTGCCGGAGTAGATCACCACATCGGCACCCAGCGGAATCCCCCGCTGCAGCAGCGGGGTAGCGAACACGTTGTCCAGCACCACTTTTGCACCGGCGGCGTGCGCCATTTCCGATACCGCGGCGATGTCGACCAGCGACTGCATCGGGTTGGAGGGGGTTTCGAAGAACACCGCCGTGGTGGGTTCGCTCAGCGCCTGCTCCCACTGGTCGAGGTCCTCGCCGTCGACGAACACCGTCTGCACCCCCCAGCGCGGCAGGATCTCGTTGCACACCACGAAACAGGAGCCGAACAGGCTGCGGGCGGCGACCAGCCGGTCACCGGAGGCCAGCAACGCACCCAGCCCGGTGAACACCGCCGCCATCCCGGAGGCGGTGGCGAAGGCCGCCGGGGCGCCTTCCATCAGCCGCAGCCGCTCCTCGAACATGGTGATGGTCGGGTTGCCGTAGCGGGAGTAGACGAAGCGGTCGACCTCGCCGGTGAACGCTTTTTCGGCTTGGCCAGCCGACTCGTAGACGTAGCCGGAGGTCAGGAAGAGTCCCTCGGCGGTCTCCTCGAAGCCGGAGCGCAGCAGCCCGCCGCGCACCCCGATGGTGGCCGGCCCGACCCCGTCGGGCAGCGGCTTAGGGATCCGCACCGACGGAACGTCGGCGTCACTCACGACCGGCGCCTCACGACTGCTTCCACGGCAGGCCGTCGGCCCGCCAGCCGGTGCCGCCGCGGTGACCCTGCTCGTCTAGCTGGCCCTCGAACCCGTCCAGCATGTTGTAGCAGGGGCCTAGCCCGGCGGCGGTGGCGATCTCGGCGGCCGGGATCGAGCGGTTGCCCGAGCGACACAGGAAGATCACCGGGCGCGACCCGGTGATGCCGGCGGCGGTCAGGTCATCCATGAAACCGTCGTTGCGCTGGCCGTTGCTGCGGGTCCACTCGGCGAAAACCGCCTCCCGTCCCAGGCTCGACAAATCGGGCACACCGACCCACTTCCACTCGGCGTCGGTGCGCACATCGACCAGCACGGCCTCGGGGTTCTCGCTCAGCAGTGACCAGCTTTCCTGCGGGGTGATGTCTCCGGCGTAGCTCACGTCGGTGAGTCTCCCACAACGGCGTTTGGCGGCTACCGGGGTCCGGGCGAGCACACCGTCCAGTTGCCGTTTTCCTGAACGAACGTCATCGGGGTGCTGATCTTGTCGTCCGGGGTCTTCTCGAAGTGGTAGACCACCGTCGCGGTGGCCCGCTCGCCGGTGACGGCGACTCCCTTGACGTCGTCGACGAAGCGATTTCCCTTGGCGGCCTTGGATTGTCGCTGATCGGTGAGTACCTGCGACTCGGTGGCTTGCTGCGCCGCGCAGGTGTAGCCGCGGAAATCGGTGTAGTTCTCCCGTTGCAGCGCGTCGTTCTGGCCGACGACGGCGCGGCCCACCAGACCGTCGTCGGGCACCTGGTCGGCGCGCAGCAGCCGCAGCACCCCCATCGCCACCAGCGCGAGCACCACGATGCCCGCCGCGGCGATGATCGGCATCAGGGTGGGCCGGTCGTCGGCGGGTTCGGTCATAGCAGCACAGGATAGGTCGACACAGTTTGGTTTAGCCGCGGGTGGGCCAGCGCCAGGGCGGCACGTCGAGCAGCCCCTGCCCGTCGACCGTGGTCTGACCGTCCTGTTTGACCAGCTGCAACAACCCCAGGCCGTCCTCGTCGACGCACTCCCGCAGGGCGGCCACCAGCGGCGCCGAATGGGTGACGACGATGATCTGCGAAGACTCGGTGGCCCGGGCGATCAGTGCCGCCAGCGCCGCCAGCAGGTCCGGGTGCAGGCTGGCCTCGGGCTCGTTGAGCACGGTCAACTCCGCGGGCCGCGGGGAGAGCAGCGCCGCCACCCACAACAGGTAACGCAGTGTGCCGTCGGACAATTCGGCGGCGGCCAGCGGCCGCAGCATCCCCGGCTGGCGCAGCGCGAGCTCGAAGAGGCCGTCGGTGACGGCGATCTGAACCCGGCTGCCCGGGAACGCCCACTGCACCGACTCGGCGAGCGCGGCGGCGTCCCCGACCTCCACGATGGTCTGCCAGGCGGCTGCCAGGTCCGCGCCGTCGTGGCGCAGCACCATGGTGCGGGTGCCGATCCGGGACTGCCGGGCCGGCGCGGCCCGGTCGGTGCGCACGTGGTCGTAGAACCGCCAGGACCGCATCCGTTCCCGCAGCGCCAGCACCTCGATGGCTTGGCGCGGGTCGGCGATCTCGCTGACCATGCTGTCGTAGGGCCGCAGCGAGGTGGACGCGGTGTGCCACTGGTCGTCTTCGCCGCGGACCCGGGCCGTCGGCCCGGCGCGTTCGGCGATCAGCGCGGCCGGGCGCAGGAACGGTCCGACCCACATCGCCTCGGACTTGATCACCGGATCCAGCAGGAACTTCGTCTTGGCTTCCTGCGGCAATCCCAGGTCGACGGCGTAGCCGGAGTCATCGCCGGCGAACCCGAGCTTGAGGCTGACTGGGCCGGGGCGCCCCGGTCCGGCCCACATCGTGGAGGACAGGCCGCCTTCTCGGGCCAGCGCATTGACTGCGCCGCCCTGGGCCATGTCGGCCAGCAGCCGCAGCGACCGGTACAGGCTGGATTTACCGCTGCCGTTGGCACCGGTCACCACCGTGCAGCGACGCAGCGGCACCACCAGCTCGCGCAGCGACCGGTAGTTCGCCACGGCGAGGGTCTGCAGCACGAGCTTGACCTTATCCGCGCCGGCAGGTGCCGCCGGGTTCAGTGGGCTTGGGGCTCGCGGTGACTCTCGAACGCTCCGTCTCGCACCAGGAACAGCGCGCTGACGATCAGCACCCACGCCGGGAAAGCCAATGTCAGCCACATGCTGGCGTCGGCGCCGACGATCAGGGTGAGCGCCGACAGGTAGCTGATCACCACCAGCCAGCGCGGCATCAGCCCGGTGCGCAGCCAAATCGTGGCCAGCGACATCATGAACACCGCGGCCATCCGCAGCGCGTACGTCTTGGACAGCTTCAGCATCAGCATTTGTCCGAACAACCCGACCCCGGTGCCGCCATGAAGATAATGCCGGCTTTCGGCCAACCCGGCGCCCACCGCAGCGGCGGCGAACATCATCGCCAAAAACAGCAGCCCGCTGCCGATCGTCACGGTGGCGAAAAACCGGTCCTCGTAGCTGCCCAGGTTGGCCCGCACCACGGCGATGAACCACAGAAAGCAAATGCCGGCGAACGGCATCAGCTGCGAGGCCAGCCGGATCTTGTCGTTGCCGGCGTCGAGCCACTGCGATCCCGGTTGCGCCCCGTCTGGCAACGACGAGTGGATCAGATAGATCGACACACCGAACAGCACCGCGAACAGCACCCCGGACAGCGCCGCGGCCCGAGGCGTGGTGAGGCGATGCAATCTCGTCGAATGCGCTTCTGACACAACGTCAGTGTGGCATGAGCCGGCGTCACCGCCGAAGTAGCTGTTGCACGGCCGAACGGGTAACACCCAGGTGCGCCGCGATGACTCCATGCGATAGACCGAAGTCGCGCAGTTGTTGCACAAGCTCCCGCCGCTCCGCGGACAGCCTGCTGACCTCGTCCTGAGCGCGCCGAAGATCCCGTGACAGCAGCGCCGCTGCGCGAAGCAACTCTTGTTTATCAGTCATTGCGCTTGTTCCAACAACTGGCCCCGAAGCCGCGCGCGATCGACCGGGGGGAGGTCAGGGTTCTGCCGCATCCCCCGCGGCAGAGCACCGCGGCCGGCTCATCCTGGACCGATTGTGGCGGGGTTACGCGATATGCCTCGATGTCGAATCCCGCCACGCCGTCAGCTGGCGGTTGGACGACTTTGGCCAGCATCGCCCCCAAGGCGGTGGGCCTTCCGGTCCTGACGGCGTGCGCGGACGCGGCGTTGTTCTCCAGCTGCGGAACGTTACGCCAGGTGAGTTTGCGGCCACTGAGGCCGGCGATCTGGTCGAGGAACGCCCGTTGTGCGCGTCCGTTGCCCTCACGGAACGGGTGCATGTAGTTGATCTCATCGAGCAACCCGGCGGCGGGGTTGATGAACTCGTCGTCGCTGATCTGCTGGCCAGTGAGCAGCGGGCCGCGGTGAAGCGTGTCGAAGATGTGGCCGGCGGCGAGATGAAATCGGTTGGACGGTAGGAACGTCGAGTCTTCTTTGGAAATCTCGACGGTGCGAACCTGCCCAGCCCACTCGAAGATGTCTTGGAAGAGGTGGTGATGGATCGCGCACAGGTGTTCGAGGTCGTAGTTCCCCTCGACCGGGTGCTTTTGAAGTTCGAGTCGGCGCTGCAGTGTGAACGCGTACTCGGCTTCGGTCAGCTCAACTTGCGTCTTGAGCCCGAGAAGGTTTCGCAGGACAGTCGACCCTGGCCAGCAGTACGGATCAACAAAGTCAGTCAACGCCGTACTTGCGCTTGAGCCGTTGAAGTATCTGCTCGGTGGTAAGCCGCCCCTCGATGTAGTCACGCGCCCAAGCCACAGTGTCTGCACTGGGCTGCATGCCTTCTAACGCAAATGACCCCATAGCTTCGAGAACCGCTTCTCTGCGCCCCTCTTCGCTATCCATGTCAATCACCGATATCACGCACCCCTTCATGTATAGCCCCACTATACACCAAGCGGGCGATTAATCCCTCAAAGGGGATTGTCGGCGAGCATGTCGTTGGCGGCCGAACGGATCCTCAGGACGTCGGCCGGCTCCAGATCCGAGACTGGCCCCAGCCCATCGCTAACCTCAACGCGGCCGTAGCTGGAGCCTCGACCCGTTCACGCGAGAAATTGCAGCGCAGCCTCCGGAAGTAGCTCAAGCCGCAAACGAATACGTTGCAGCCAAGAGACGAGAGTCGGCGATGGTAGCCAATCACACACTCACCGCCGCTGATGCGGCGGTCCTCAACGATCCGCCCGACTAGCACCCTTCGGCGTAGCTCAACTGCCGACGGCCTTCTCGTCGGCCCCCGCGGCACGCCAACCCTCGTAGTCCCATCTCTGGGCGGCCTGACGGGACTGCGCGAGTGCCTCGATGCGCTGGAAACGGTCGGGGCTCTCACCCGCCGGATCGACATCAGAAGGCATAGCTACCGAATCTTCCCCAAGCGACGATCACCGCGATGACCAACATCACCGCCGCGGGAAGGAACCTCATGCCCTCGTGACGGCGCACGTGCACCGCGATCGCGCCGGCCATCGCCACGGCCAGGCAGGTGGCGGCGATCGGCACCAGGATGGGCATGACACCGAGCACGGCCGGCAAGATCAGACCGACAGCACCGAGCACTTCGGAGAGGCCGATCGCTTTGACGGCTCCGCCGGAGAAGTCCTCCACCCAGGACATTCCCTTGGCGGCCAGCGCTTCCTTGCTCTGAGTGAGCTTGAACAGCCCCGCCCCGAGCATCACGACCGCCAGGATCGCCGCCAAAATCCACAGTGCAGTGTTCACGAGACCTCCTGGCTCATGGGTCGATCCCGGCTTCCCCTCAGCCTACGCCGGCGCCGGTGGCGCCAACTTCGGCGAGTCTCGCCGAATCTCCCAGTTGGTTTTCCCACTCACGTCCCGCGGGCTCAGCACGTCGCGGCGCACGATGGTCTGATCCCGCCCGGGGCCGACGCCGATGCAAGACACCGGCGCGCCGGCAAGCTCTTCGATGCGCAGCACATAGTCGCGGGCCTTGGCCGGCAGGTCGTCGAACTCACGCGCCCCGGAGATGTCCTCCCACCAGCCGGGCAGTTCCTCGTACACCGGAACCGCGCGGGCGATGTCGCTCTGTGTCATCGGCATGTCGTCGGTGCGCTTGCCGTCGACGGTGTAACCCACGCACACCGGCACCGTCTGCAGGCTGGACAGCACGTCGAGTTTGGTGAGGAAGTAGTCGGTGATGCCGTTGACCCGGGTGGCGTAGCGGGCGATCACCGCGTCGAACCAGCCGCACCGGCGCGCCCGCCCGGTGGTGACCCCGACTTCGCCGCCGGTCTTGGCCAGGTACTCGCCGTTCTCGTCGAACAACTCGGTGGGGAACGGACCGGAACCCACCCGGGTGGTGTAGGCCTTCAGGATGCCGAGCACGGTGGTGATCCGGGTCGGTCCGATTCCGGAGCCGACGGCCGCCCCCCCGGCGGTGGGGTTGGACGACGTCACGTACGGGTAGGTGCCGTGGTCGACGTCGAGCAGGGTGCCCTGGGAGCCTTCCAGCAGCACCGTCTCACCGGCCTCCAGCGCGTTGGCCAGCAGCAGCCGGGTGTCGGCGATGCGGTGGGCGAAGCCTTCGGCCTGGGCCAGCAGCTGCTCGGCGATCTCGGCCGGGTCCAGCGCCTTGCGGTTGTAGATCTTGACCAGCACCTGGTTCTTGAATTCCAGTGCGGCACCGATCTTGTCGGCCAGCAGACCCGGGTCGCGCACGTCGGCGACCCGGATGCCGATGCGGGCGATCTTGTCCTGGTAGCAGGGACCGATGCCGCGGCCGGTGGTGCCGATCTTCTTGTTGCCCAGATAGCGCTCGGTGACCTTGTCGATCGCGACGTGATAGGGCATCAGCAGGTGCGCGTCGGCCGAAATCAGCAGCCGCGAGGTGTCCACCCCGCGCTCGTCGAGCCCGCGTAGCTCGGTGAGCAGCACCCCCGGATCGACCACCACCCCGTTGCCGATGACATTGGTGACCCTCGGGGTGAGGATGCCCGACGGGATGAGGTGCAGCGCGAAGTTCTCCCCGGTGGGCAGTACCACGGTGTGCCCGGCGTTGTTGCCGCCCTGGTAGCGCACCACCCACTGCACTCGGCTACCGAGCAGATCGGTGGCCTTCCCTTTGCCCTCGTCGCCCCACTGGGCGCCGATGAGGACGATTGCCGGCATGGTGCTTCTCCTGCTTATTGTGATCCAGCCGGTGACCCACCCTATCGGAGCTCAGCCCAGGAGATGGCCTACATGAACACCCGGACCGATTCCGGTGTCGCCGTGTTGCTGTCCGGCGAGCGCCGGGCGCCCCGAGCGCTGGCAGGGTTGCCGAACGCCCGGATCGACGACCGGGAGTCCCTGGACGCCGCAGCCGACCGGGCCCGCCGGCTGGTGGTGGTGGGCTCCGATGCCGACCTGGCGACGGTGTTAACCCGGCTGCTGCGCCGCGATCTGCTCGACGTGGAGGTCGCCCATGTCCGGGGCCGACCGGGCTGGCTGGCTGCCCGTCGGGCCCTGCGCGGTACCGCTCGGCGGGTTCCGCTGATCCGCGACGACGCCGGTGTCGTCCTGGTCGGTGCGGCGTGCTGGTTGCCACCCACCGGCGCCACGTCGATCCACGGCGAGGCAGTGGTGGACGACACGGTGCTGTTCGACGGTGAGGTGGCCGCGGTGCGGATCGAGCCGATCCCGGCAATGCCAGGGCTGCGGGCGATGGTGCTCGACGGGCGGCGACGGCGGTGGGTCGTCGGGCGGGCCGCACAGCTGGGCGCCACCGGGGCGCAGGTGCTGCGCGACGGGGTGCCCGGGCCGCGGGCGGTGAAGCGCTCGACGTTCTACCGGCACACCACCGGCTGGTTGCGGGTGCGGTAGTCGCACCGTCGCCGGATGTCGGGGCACTTCGGTACGGTCATGACGTGAGCCTTCGCCCCCTGCACCAGTCGGTACGCCCCAGCCCGGTATTCCTGGCCCTGGTCGCGCTGACCGTCGCCGGTGGGGTGCTGGCCTGGACCGCCGCGCAATACCCCGGACCGATGGGCCGCATCGGGGTTTTTGTGTTCGTGATCGGCGGCTGGCTGGTGTCGCTGTGCCTGCACGAGTTCGGCCACGCCTACACCGCGTGGCGGTTCGGCGACCACGACGTCGAGGCCCGCGGCTATTTGACGCTGAACCCGCTGAAGTACTCCCATCCACTGCTGTCACTGGGGTTGCCGCTGCTGTTTATCGCACTCGGCGGTATCGGCCTGCCGGGCGGGGCGGTGTACCTGCGCACCGGGTTCATGACCAAGCGTCAGCGCACCATCGTCAACCTGGCCGGCCCGTTCGCCAACCTGGTGCTGGCGATCCTGCTGCTGACCGCGACCCGTCTGTTCTTCGATCACGACCACGCGGTGTTCTGGGCCGGGGTGGCGTTCCTGGGCTTCCTGCAGATCACCGCGCTGGTGCTCAATCTGCTCCCGATCCCCGGCCTGGACGGCTACGCCGCGCTGGAACCGCATCTGAGCCCGGCCACCCAGCGGGCGCTGGAACCGGCTCGGCAGTGGGGGTTCATCCTGCTGCTGGTGCTGCTGATGACCCCTGGGCTCAACCGGTGGTTCTTCTCCGGGGTGTTCTGGCTGTTCAACCTGTCGCATGTACCCGGCGCGCTGGCCGGGTTCGGCAGCGAGCTGACCCGGTTCTGGGCCGCCTGGGTGTAGCTCGCCATGGGAGCCGGACACAGCCACGATCACAGTCACGGGGGCGCCGACGCCCGCGTCAGCCGGATGCTGCTGGCCTCGCTGATCCTGGGGGCGTTCTTCGTCGTCGAGCTGAGCACCGCGCTGCTGGCGTATCTGTCGGCCGCGTAGCGAGG
>CAYPTG010000028.1:0-13180 GCA_964413455.1 uncultured Mycobacterium sp.
GATCGCCGGTGCGCTCGGCATCATGCGCCTGGTCGCCGAGTTCATCCCCGTGCACTTCTTCGCCCAGCCGGTGGTGACGCTCATGGGCCTGGGCATCGCCGTCGACTACGGGCTGTTCATGGTGAGCCGATTCCGGGAAGAGCTCGCCGAAGGCTATGACACCGAGGCTGCGGTGCGCCGGACGATGATGACCTCCGGCCGGACGGTGATGTTCTCCGCGGTGATCCTGGTGGCGTCCTCGGTGCCGCTGCTGCTGTTCCCGCAGGGCTTCCTCAAGTCGATCACCTACGCGATCATCGCGTCGGTGATGCTGGCCGCGGTGTTGTCGATCACCGTGCTGGCGGCGATCCTGGCCATCTTGGGCCCCAACGTCGACGCGTTGGGCGTCAACACCCTGCTGCGGGTGCCGTTCCTGCGTAACTGGCCGTTCTCCCGCAAGATCATCGACTGGTTCGCCGAGAAGACCCAGAAGACCAAGACCCGCGACGAAGTCGAGAACGGTTTCTGGGGCCGGCTGGTCAACCAGGTGATGAAGCGGCCGGTGATGTTCGCCGGGCCGATCATCATCGCGATGATCCTGCTGATCATCCCGCTCGGCAAGCTGGCACTCGGTGGCATCAGCGAGAAGTATCTGCCGCCGACCAACTCGGTGCGCCTGGCCCAGGAGGAGTTCGACAAAACCTTCCCTGGCTTCCGCACCGAACCATTGACGCTGGTCATCAAGAACGACGACGGACAGCCGGTCACCGATCAGCAGGTCGCCGAAATCCGTAATAAGGCAATGGGATTCAGCGGGTTCACCGACCCGGACAACAATCCCGACGCGATGTGGAAGGAGCGCCCCTACCTCGACGGCGCCTCCAAGGACCCGTCGGTGCGGGTGATCCAGAACGGTCTGGTGGTGCGTAACGACGCCGCCAAGAAGATTACCGAGCTGCGCAGCATCGTCCCACCCAAGGGCTTGTCGCTGTATGTGGGCGGCACCCCGGCACTGGAACAGGACAGCATCCATAGCCTCTTCGCGAAGCTGCCGCTGATGGTGCTGCTGTTGATCACCACCACGACGGTGCTGATGTTTTTGGCCTTCGGGTCGCTGGTGCTGCCGATCAAGGCGGCGGTGATGAGCGCGCTGACGCTGGGGTCGACGATGGGTGTGCTCACCTGGATGTTCGTCGAGGGGCACGGCTCCGGGCTGATGAACTACACCCCGCAACCGCTGATGGCCCCGATGATCGGGTTGATCATCGCCGTCATCTACGGCCTGTCCACCGACTACGAGGTATTCCTGGTCTCCCGCATGGTGGAGGCCCGCGAGCAGGGCATGTCGACCACCGAGGCGATCCGGATCGGCACCGCCACCACCGGCCGGCTGATCACTGCCGCGGCGCTGGTGTTGGCGGTGGTTGCCGGTGCGTTCGTGTTCTCCGACCTGGTGATGATGAAGTACCTGGCGTTCGGGCTGCTCATCGCGCTGCTGCTGGACGCCACCATCGTCCGGATGTTCCTGGTACCGGCCATCATGAAGATGCTCGGCGACGACTGTTGGTGGGCGCCGAAGTGGATGAAGCGTCTGCAGCACAAGATCGGTCTGGGCGAGACCACGCTGCCCGATGAGCGCAAGCGGTCGGGCGGCCGCCAAGAGGCGCTGGCCGGGGCCACCGCCGGGACCGCTGCTGCGGCACCGGCGGCTCTGGCGCCGCCCAGCAGCCCGCACCAGCCGGTGGCCGCGGCGCCGACGGTTCCGGTCCAAGCCCCGACCGCCGCGCCGGTGAATCCGCCGGTGGCCCCACCAGCTGGCGAGGCCCTCACCACCCGGTTCGAGAAGGCCAAGCCGCACGAGGACCGCGATATCGGTTCGTGGCTCGGTGAATTGCGCCGCAAAGCCACCAGCCGGACCATCAGCCCCGATACGTCCGGGCAACCGACCAACGTCATCCCCGCCGGCGAGGCCGCTACCACGGCGATCCCGACCCGCTCACCGGAGACGACCGAGCGGATCGCCGCCGATCAGACCCGGGCCATTCCGGTGCGCCGGCCCGACACCGTCGACACCGAGGTGGCCTCCGAGCAGCTCAACGCCCGGGGGAACACGCACGACGTGCGGCGCGACCGTCGCGGCTAACTCGTTGCCGCCGAACGTGACGGCTGGGTACGCCCATCGGTCTGCGAGCGTACGTAGCACACACGTTGGCGGTTAAGCGTCCTCTGCTGCCAGCTCCGCCTCTTCGGCCTGCGGGTCGGCCGCGGCCAGCACCCGCACGGCACTGTTGAGGAACGCCAGCGCGGGCACGGCCAGCAGCGCGCCGAGGATGCCGGCCAGCACCGCGCCGGTGGTGATGGCCAGCACGATGGCCAGCGGATGGATCGACACCGCCCGGCCCATCACCAGCGGGTGCAGCACATGGCCTTCTAGCTGCATGATCGCCACGATCAGCCCCAGGGTGATCAACGCGAAGATGAATCCCTTGGCCAGCAGCGCCACCACCACCGCCAGTGACCCGGCGATGAACGCGCCGACCACCGGGATGAACGCACCGAGGAACACCAGCGAGGCCAGCGGCAGCACCAGCGGCACCCCGATGACCGCCAACCCGGCGCCGACGCCGATGGCGTCGACCAGCGCCACCAGGAAGGTGGCCCGGACGTAGCCGGTCAGCGACCCGAATCCGGCGCGCCCTGCCGCACGCACCCGGTCGCGGGTGGGCTCGGGCACGATCTGGGTGAGGTAGGCGTAGATGCGTCGCCCGCCGTGCAGCAGAAAGATCAGCGTGAACAGTGCCAAGAACGCACCGGTGATGATCTCGGTGACGGTCGCGGCGGTGGACAGCGCCCCGTGGGTGAGCTTCTGCTGGTTATTGCGCACTGACTCGATCGCCGTGTGACCGGCGTTGTCGATCTGCTCGCGGCTCAGATGAAACGGCCCGTCGATGAGCCAGCGGGTCGCATTGTCAATACTTCGGGTGACCTGCTCGGTAAGACTGGGCAGTCCCGAAATAAATTGGCTCACAACGAAAGTCATGATTCCACCGAAGATCGCGAAACCGCTCAGCAGCACCAGCGCGACGGCTGCGCCACGCGGGACGCCGCGACGATCGAGCCGGTCCACGGCAGGCAGCAGCAACGCACTGAGGATGATGGCCAGGGCCACCGGAACCACGATTACCTTCAGCCGCCCGAGCAGCCAGAGCAGCGCCGCGACCGCCGCGAAGATCACCAGCAGCCGCCAGGCCCACGCCGCGGCTTTACGTACCCGGGGGTCGACGGCGTCGTCGGCGCGGCCACCCAGCATGGGCCTCAGCGTATCGGCCGACGGGCCGACTTCCTGGGCGAATCGTCGCGCGGCTGGCCCGCGCCGCTACTCTGACACCCCATGACCAGGACTGTCTGGGCGGTGGCCGCCGACGTGCTGTGCGTGTTGCTGTTCTGCGCCCTCGGCCGGCGCAATCACGGCGAAGGGGTGACGCTGGCCGGCATCGCCCACACCGCGTGGCCGTTCCTGGTCGGCATGACTGTCGGCTGGCTGCTGGCCCGGGGATGGCGGGCACCCACGGCGATCTGGCCGACCGGCCTGACGGTGTGGGTCGCCACCGTCGCGGTCGGCATGGGGCTGCGGGTGCTGACCGGGGCCGGGGTGGCCGTCAGCTTCGTCGTGGTGGCCTCGCTGGTCACCGCGGCGCTGCTGCTGGGGTGGCGCCGCCTCGCGACGATCAAGCGGCGACAGCCGCGCTGAGGAGCGCGGCCAAAAAACCACGCCTCGCGACGATCAAGCGGCGACAGCCGCGCTGAGGAGCGCGGCAAAACGGCCACACCTCGCGACGATCAAGCGGCGACAGCCGCCCGGCTAGTCCCAATTGCCGGGCTCCTCAGCGGCTCTCTGCGTTGCGCCGCATCGTCACCCGGCTAGGCGGTGGCGACAGGCTCCGGAACCAGAACAGGCTCGGTGGCAGGCGCAGCCGCCGGAGTCGGTTCAGCGGCCGGAGCCGGTTCAGCAGCCGGAGCCGGTTCAGCGGCCGCCGGAGCGGGCTCAGTAGGCGCGGGAGCCGGAGCGGGCTCAGCAGCCGCCGGAGCAGCCGCCGGAGCAGGAGCCGGAGCGGGCTCAACGGCCGCCGGAGCAGGAGCAGCCGTCGCAGGTTCCGGTGCCGGCGCGGGGGCCGGCAGCGGGGCGGCGGGCGCCTCCAGTACCGGATCAGGACCGCCGCAGCGGTTCTTCATATCCACCAGCGGATGCCGGATGCCGGCCAAGTCGGCCTGAACCTGCGGGTTGGCGTCGAGGTACTGCTGCACCTGAGCGCGCAGCTCGTCGCGCGGGGTCCCTTCCAGACTGGTGAAGAAGGCGTTGACGTCCGGGTGGCTGAATAGATACCCCGAGGTCGCGGCCGATACGCCGGCGGCGGTGGAGGCCAGGTCGGCGGCGGTGCAATTGGGCGGCGCGGCAACGGCCGACGGCGCCATTCCGACCAGCAACGTGCCCGCGACCGCGCCTGCGCCGATGGTTCCACCGATCACACGCCGGACCGCACGGGTGATACGCATCATCTGGGGACTCCTCATTCGTTCCAGCATCGTCAACGACTCGCGCCTCATCTTATCCGCAACCGTTGCTGCGGTAGGCTCGCAACCACTGCACATCGGTGTTACCGGGGAATTTACCCGGGAGATGCGGGGAGAATAGCCATCCAGCAGCTCATGATGCGGCTGAGCGCCAGCCTGCGCAGACATCGGTGGGTGGTCTTCTTGTGCTGGCTGCTCACGTTGATTCCGTCGGTGACGCTGGCCCTGACCCAGTCCAACCACCTCACCGGCGGCGGGTTCGATGTGGCCGGTTCGCAGTCCCTGCGGGTGCAGTACCAACTCGAGGACCACTATCCACAGCTGGGTTCCTCGCCGCTGGCGCTGGTCGCCGCCCCCCGCGCCGACGCCACCTTCGACGATATGACCGCCGCCGTGGCACAACTGGAGCAGGCCGCCGGGGAGGTGGCCAGCGTCCAGGTGGTGCCGAACCCGGTGCAGCCGCCACCGGCACCGGACCGGCCCTATGTGGTCTCGCTGAAGTTGGGCTTCGATAACTCCGGTGCTGTCGACGTGGCCCGTCAGCTGCGCGCCAAGGTCGGCGTCACCGGCGATCAGCCGGGGACGACCGACAACGGCCGGGTCCGGCTCTACGTCATCGGGCAGGGCGCGCTCGGCGCGGCCGCTCAAACCAGCACCAAACAGGACATCGCCGCGGCCGAACGCTGGAACCTGCCGATCGTGCTCATCGTGCTGGTCGCGGTGTTCGGTTCGCTAGCCGCCGCGGCGATCCCGCTGGCGCTGGGAATCTGCACCGTCGTGGTGACCATGGGCGTGGTCTACCTGCTGTCGATGGTGAGCACTATGTCGGTATTCGTCACCTCGACGGTGTCGATGTTCGGTATCGCTTTGGCGATCGACTACTCGCTGTTCATTCTGATGCGGTTTCGCGAGGAGCTGCGCGTCGGCCGCGACCACGACAAGGCCGTCGACGCCGCGATGGCCACCTCGGGTTTGGCGGTGCTGCTGTCCGGGCTGACCGTGGTCGCCTCGCTGACCGGCATTTATCTGATCGGCACCCCGGTGCTGCGGTCGATGGCCACCGGGGCGATTCTGGCGGTGGCGTTCGCGGTGCTCACCTCGGCGACCTTGATCCCGGCGGTGCTGTCGGTGTTCGGCCGGGCCGCGGCCCGCCGGTCCAGGTTGCTGCAATGGTCCACCCGACCGGAGTCCACCCAGTCCCGGTTCTGGACCCGATGGGTCCGCGCGGTGATGCGCCGGCCCTGGGCGTCGGCGCTGTGGGCGACGGCGTTCTTGCTGGTGCTGGCCGCACCGGCGTTCGGCATGGTGATGGGCAACAGCATGCAGCGGCAGTTCCCGCCGTCGCACGAGATCCGCGGCGGTGTGGCCGCCGCAGCCGAGGCGTTGGGCCCCGGCGCGCTGGGCCCGATCCGGGTGCTGGTGAGCTTCCCGAATCCCGACGCGAACAGCGCGAGCAACGCCCCGGTGCTGGCCGCGGTGGGACGCACCGTCGATCAGGCGGTCAACGTGGTGTCGGTGTCCCCGCCGGTGTTCGGCGACGACAACCGCAGCGCGCTGCTGTCGGCGGTGCTGGCCATCGACCCTGAGGAGATGCGCGCCAGGGACACCATCGACTGGCTGCGCTCCGCGCTGCCGGGCATCCCGGAAGCCGCCGGCGCGCGGATCGACGTGGGCGGCCCGACGGCGCTGATCAAGGATTTCGACGACCGGGTGGCGCAAACCCAGCTGCTGGTTTTCCTGTTCGTCGCGCTGATCGCGTTCCTGATGCTGCTGCTGTCGATCCGCTCGGTGGTGCTGGCCATCAAAGGTGTGCTGATGACCGTGCTGTCGGTCGCCGCGGCCTACGGCAGCCTGGTGGTGGTGTTCCAGTGGGGCTGGTTCCGGTGGCTGGGGTTCGAGCCGATCAGCTCGATCGACAGCACCATCCCGCCGCTGGTGCTGGCGATGACGTTCGGGCTGTCGATGGACTACGAGATCTTCCTACTCACCCGGATTCGGGAGCGCTACCTGCAATCCGGTGACACCCGTGATGCCGTCGCCTACGGGGTGTCGACCAGCGCGCGCACCATCACCAGCGCGGCGCTGATCATGATCGCGGTGTTCGTCGGTTTCGCTTTCGCCGGGATGCCGCTGGTGGCTCAGCTCGGGGTGGCCTGTGCGGTGGCCATCGCGGTGGACGCCACCGTGGTGCGGCTGGTGCTGGTGCCGTCGCTGATGGCGGTGTTCGACCGGTGGAACTGGTGGCTGCCCGGCTGGCTGGACCGGCTGCTGCCGTCGGTGGACTTCGAGCGTCCGCTGCCCAAGGTGGATGCCGGTGAAGTGGTCGTCGTCCCCGAAGACATCTCCGCGATCGCGCCGGCCGCCGACCTGCGGGCCATGATGCGCAGCGCGCAGCGATTCAAGACGCTGGCTCCCGATCTGGTGAGCGTCGGCGATCCGCTGCCGTTCATCGGCTGCCAGGCTCGTGCGCCGCGCACCGCGTCGGCGTGCCAGGTTCATCCGGTGACCGTGTGGGGCAGCCGTTTACGGGTGGCGCTGGACGCGCTGGAAACCGACACGGTGGTGGCCCGGCGAGGCCCGGTCGAGATCACCAATGTCCAGCTGCCTACCGGCGACCGGCTGCAGATCCCGACCGCGGCGGAAACCTTGCGGATGAAGGCTTTTCTGGTGCTGTGCCGTAACCGGCGCTCGGATTTCGCCGGGCTGGCCGAGCTGGTCGAGGCCATCGGCCCCGGTGACGCCGCCGCCGCGCTGGCCCGGATCGACGGGTACTACAGTGCTGGACGGCGAGAGCGGCTGTGGATCGCGACCCAACTGGTGCGCCGGCTGGCCGATCCGGTTCCGTCCGAATCCGCCGACGACGACCGCTGGTCCGAGCCGCAAGCGGCGGCCCGCTGGGACGACGTTCGCCAGCGTTGTTTGGCACTGGCTGTGGCGATCATGGAGGAGGCTCGTTGACCCGCCCCTACCAGCGCGACGAGCACACTCCGGTCGAATTCTGGCCCACCTCGTCGATCCGGGCGGCGCTGCAAAGCGGCGATATCACCGTGTGGCAGCGCATTGTGGTGGCGATCAAGCGCGACCCCTACGGCCGCACCGCGCGTCAGGTCGAGGAGGTACTCCAGTCCGCTGCGCCCTACGGGGTCTCCCAGGCGCTCACCGAGGTCCTCGGACGCGCCCGCAGCCACCTGGAGCAGAACGAGCGGACCGAGGCGGCCCGGCACGTTCGGATCCTGCTGGAGCGTTCCGGCCTGAGCATTGAGGAGTTCGCTTCCCGCACCGGTGTCCGCGGACCCGATTTCGCCGCCTTTCTGGACGCCCGGGTGAGCCCGCCGGCATCGCTGATGATCCGGATGCGCCGGCTGTCTGACCGGTTCGCCAAGATGCGGGCCCAGCAGCCCCAGGACGCCCAGGGTCCGGCACCAGAACAGTCCCCTGAGCCCGCCGGTGAACGTGACGGGGGGCAGGCGGCCCCGGTGCCCGCCGAGTACCCGACTACGACCGACGACTAGGTCCGATTGCCGGGCTCCTTAGCGGCTCACTGCGCTGCGCCGCATCGTCACCCGGCTAACCGCCCGGAGAGCCCGGGGTCAGCGGGTGTTGATCGGGCTGACGTCGACGACTTTCCAGGCGTGGTCCTCTTTTGTCAGCCCCACCCGAAGCGCCAGCACCGACGTGTCCGGTTGCCGGCCGGCTTCGGTCTGGGTGGCCCGGATCAGCACGGCGACGCTGGCCGACGACTGACTCAACGCTTCTAGCCCGGTGGAGATGGTGTGCGCTTCCGCGGCAACCTTCCGTTTGGCCAGATCCGCTGCGGTGGAACCGAATTGGGCCTTGAAGTCGGCTGCGCGCTCGGGTGTCATCATCGCGGTCACCCGATCGACCGCGGCGTCCGGGTCGGCCGGGTTGTAGCTGGCGGTGGCTTCGGCGACTTCGGCGGCGATCCGCGCCACCTCGGCGCTGTCGGCGACGAAGGCCCGGTCCGGGGAAGCCCACCGGGTGTAGCCGACCACGGTCGCCGCTACCAGCGCCGCTGCCGCGACGGCCACCGCGGCCAGCCGCAGCGCGGGGGCGTCGTCGTCGGTGCCCATCGTCACCGAATCCCGCCGGTAGGCCACGACGTTGACGATCACCGCCTGCACGATCAGCAGGCACAGGATCGAGCACACCGACACCCACCAGATCGGCCAGCCGAGCATGACACCGATCATCAGCAGCGCCGCGATCGCGGCCAGCGGTGCGGCGATGTCGAACACCAGCACCCTGATCGGGTTGCTCATCGCAGCGACTCCAGCCGGGAGATCATCGGTTTGCCGTCGATCTCGGAGACCCCAAGCCGCAGATTCCAGTGCACCGTCGTGGGGCCCGACCGGCCGGCCGGTGACCCCGGGGCGGGCGCCATGCCCGCGTTCTCGCTGACCGAGGTGGCGACCACCAGCACGGTGTCGGTGCGGGAGGCCAGTTCGGGCGGCAGCGTCGCCGGTGCGGGCGGACGCTGGTCGGGCTGCCGGGCGAGCTCGTAATGGGTGGTTTCGATCGACACCGATTCGACCTCGCCGGTGGTCCGCGAGCGCAGCTTTTCCACCACATCCCGGTAGGGAGCGATCGCGGCGTCGAACCCGGTGTTCAGCTCGCCGGCGGTGCCGTCGCGCAACGCGATCATGCTGTTCTGCACGTTGCCGGCATTCATGTTGATCAAAGTGCCGGTCCACTGCGCCGCGACCTGCAGCACCCGGGCCTGATAGTCACGGTCGGCGGTCGCCGCCCGGTGTCCGGACCACATCACCGCGATCAACGCGACCGCGGCCACCGCCACCAGGGCGAGCACCGCGGAGGCCACCCCATAGCCGCCGCTCGGCCGGGGCAGATCCTCCGCGGTGAGCTGATCCGGGTCCGCGCCGGCCTCGTCAGGCATGCAGGCGAGGCTACAGCGAAGCCACCCGGCGGTAGGCAAGGATGGTGCCGTGACGGTAGACGCGCAACGATCCGGAATCGACCTCTCTCACCTGGACCCGGCGATCCGGCCGCAGGACGACCTGTTCGGCCACGTTAACGGGCGCTGGCTGGCCGACTATCCGATGCCGGCCGACCGGGCAACCGACGGCGCCTTCCGGGAGATCTACGACCGAGCCGAAAAGCAGGTGCACGAGATCATCACCGAGGCCGCGTCCTCCGGTGCCGCATCCGGCACCGACGAGCAGCGCATCGGTGACTTGTACGCCAGCTTCGTCGACGAGGATGCCGTGGAGCGCCGAGGTCTGACCCCGCTGCGCGACGAACTGGCCGCAATCGACGGTGCCGCTACCCCCGATGCGCTGGCCGCGGTGCTCGGGGCGCTGCAACGCAGCGGCTCCGGCGGCGGGGTGGGCCTCTACGTCGACACCGACTCCAAGGATGCCTCGCGGTATCTGGTCCACCTCAGCCAATCCGGCCTTGGCCTGCCGGATGAGTCCTATTACCGCGACGAACAGCACGCCGAGATCCTGCGGGCCTATCCGGGGCATATCGCCTCGATGTTCGCCCTGGTCTTCGGTGGCGCCCCGGAGGACTACACCGAGCGGGCCGGGCGCATCGTGGCGCTGGAAACCCGGCTGGCCGGGGCGCACTGGGATGTGGTGCGCCGCCGGGATGCGGACCTGACCTACAACCTGCGCACGTTCGCCGACCTGCCCGTCGAAGCACCGGGCTTCGACTGGGCCGGTTGGATCACCGCGGTGGGCGCCTCCCAGGGCCGAGCCCCTGGAGTCGTCCCGGAAGTCGTGTCGGAAGTGATTGTGCGCCAACCGGATTACCTGACCGCGTTCGCCGAAGCCTGGTCGACCGCCGACTTCGCCGATTGGCAGGATTGGGCCCGTTGGCGGCTGATCCACGCCCGGGCCTCGGTGCTGCCGACCGCGGTGGTCGAGGCCGACTTCGACTTCTACGGGCGCACCCTCAGCGGCACCGAGCAGATCCGGGAGCGCTGGAAGCGCGGCGTCTCCCTGGTGGAAAGCCTGCTGGGTGACGCGGTGGGCAAGCTCTACGTGCAGCGGCATTTCCCGCCGGAGGCCAAGGCCCGGATGGACGTGCTGGTGGACAACCTGCGCGAGGCCTACCGGGTGAGCATCGACAACCTGGAGTGGATGACGCCGGTCACCCGGCAGCGCGCGCTGACCAAGCTGGACAAGTTCACCCCCAAGATCGGCTATCCGGCCAAGTGGCGGGACTACTCGGCCCTGGAGATCCGTCGGGATGACTTGTACGGCAACGCTATTCGCGGTTCCCAGGTCGCCTCCGACCGGGAGTTGGCCAAGCTCGGCGGGCCGGTGGACCGCGACGAGTGGTTCATGACCCCGCAGACGGTCAACGCCTACTACAACCCCGGCATGAATGAGATCGTCTTCCCGGCGGCGATCCTGCAGCCGCCGTTCTTCGACGCCGGGGCCGACGACGCCGCCAACTACGGCGGTATCGGCGCGGTGATCGGCCACGAGATCGGGCACGGGTTCGACGACCAGGGCTCCAAGTACGACGGGGACGGCCACCTGGTCGACTGGTGGACCGACGAAGACCGCCGCGAGTTCACCGTCCGCACCACCGCGCTGATCGAGCAGTACGACGCCTACGTTCCGCGGGATCTGGCGGACCGGCCGGAGCCGCCGCACGTGCAGGGCGCGTTCACCGTCGGGGAGAACATCGGGGATCTGGGCGGGCTGTCCATCGCACTGCTGGCCTATCAGCTGTCACTCGGTGGCCAGCCGGCGCCGGTGATCGATGGGCTGACCGGCGTGCAGCGGGTGTTGTTCGGCTGGGCCCAGGTGTGGCGCACCAAGTCGCGGACCGCCGAGTCGGTGCGCCGGCTGGCCATCGACCCGCATTCACCGCCGGAGTTTCGTTGCAACGGCGTGATCCGCAACATCGACACCTTCTATCAGGCGTTCGACGTCACCGAGGACGACGCGCTCTACCTCGACCCCGGCCAGCGGGTGCGGATCTGGAGCTAACGCCGGTTGACGATGCGGCGCAGCGAGCCGCTGAGGAGACCGGCAATCAGACCCGATCAGTACAGCGTCCACTGCCAATCGTCGGCGCCGTCGGGCTTGGTGTACAGGCCCACCGAGTTCTTCACGATGATCGGGTCACCGCTGCCGAAGTTGTCGTAGAACCACTTGGCGTTTTCCGGGGACAGGTTGATGCAGCCGTGGCTGACGTTGCGCTTGCCCTGATCGGCCACCGACCACGGCGCGCTGTGCACGAATCCGCCGCTGTTGTCGATGCGCACCGCCCACTGCACCTTGAGCCGATAGCCGAACTCGGAGTCGACCGGAACACCGTAAGTGGAGGAGTCCATGACCAGGTCGGGGAACTTCTCCAGCACGTAGTAGGTGCCGTTCTTGGTCTCGTGCTTGCCGTCGGGCATGCCCATCGACACCGGGAAGACCTTCTCCACCTTGCCATTACGGGTGATCGTCATCTGGTGGGTGGCGTCGTCGATGGTGGCCACCAGCGAGTCGCCGACTCGGAAGTTCGACTTCGCCCCACTGGCGTCGATGTTGACCACGGTGCCAGCCGGCCAGAAGCTGTACGGCCGCCAGCGCACCTGGGTGTCGGTGGTCCAGTAGAACGTGCCGGCCACCGGCGGGCTCGACGAGATGTGGATCGACTGCTCGGCCAACGCCCGGTTGGCGATCGGCCGCTGGAAGTTGATGATGATCGGCTTGGCCACCCCGACCACCGCACCGTTAACCGGATTGAACGCCGGCGGGGCGAATACCGGGTCACCGCTGTAGGCAGAGTTGTTCTGGCCCCTCACCTCGCTGGTGTTGGTGCTGGACTGCGGGATGGACGGCACCGACACCGGTGCGGGCGTCGTCGGGGTCGCTGCGGGAGCTGCCGCGGCCGGAGCCGGCGGAACGAAACCGGGAGGGGCCAGGTCACCGGGGTCCGGCGCCGGAGCCGGCGGCAGCACCACCGGGAGCGGTTCGACCGGAGCGGGCGGCGCGTCGACCACCTGCGGGTCCACCGGCGGCTGGTCCGGATCGGCCAGCGCCGGCCCCGTGCCGCTTGCCGCGACACCTACCACGCACAGCGCGGCGGCCAGAACGCCTCTTACCCGCATCGACAATCTCCTCTACTACTTCTTGCTGCTTTACCGCACCGAGCCAGTCATTCCGAGCCCGTGGTCCCAGTGTTGCACAACACGGACCCGGTACCGCGCCACGGCGGCACCGGTCGGAGCGCTGAACTGTACTGATGATCGGCACCGCAGTGACGAGCGTTACTCATCGCAGCTCGCCTTGCAGCGCGAACAGGTCCCGGGTGAGCAAAACGCAGGTCAGCGCGGCGGCCACCAACAGACCCGACACACCCAACATCGCCGGTTCACCGGCGTGTTCGAACAGCAACCCGCCCAGCAGCGAGCCGGCCATGATGCCGATCTGGAAGGCGGCCACGTACAGCCCGGACGCCCCGTCCGGATCCTCCGGACAGTGCCGCATCGCGGCCGATTGCAACATCGGCGGCATCGCGGTGGCCGTCGCTCCCCAGGCCACCACCGCGACGACACCCACCAGCAGGGTGTGTCTGTTGTGCTGTCCGGCGAAGCCCAGTCCGGCCAGCACCGCGAACACCAGAGCCAACCCGGCCAGGC
>CAYPTG010000029.1:0-8239 GCA_964413455.1 uncultured Mycobacterium sp.
GTACTTATCGACGGTCATGACTGGCGTTTTGAGTGAGCGGGTGGCTGCCGCGGCACCAGCCGGGTCGTCGGTAGCGGCGGAGCGGGTAAGCGGCTCGGTGTTCCTTGGTATCCGATCACCTGGCCGAATCGTGGGGATTGGGCTTGCCACTGCTGGCGATAGTCGGCGACCTCGTCGTGCGTGCGCCCGACGAAGTTCCACCACATCAGTAATTGCTCGGTGAACGGTGGGCCACCCAGCACGACGGCACGGACCGGTTCGGTACCGCTGTTGGTCAGTGCCAGCCGCGCCGATCCGGTTCCCTGGTAAGCCATCTCATGGGCGGCTACCGGCTGGTCGGCGATGGTGAGCGAACCGGAGTCGAGAAGCACGGCGTGTTCGAAAGTCAGGTCGACGGCGAACTCGACGGCCGCCCCGACCGGCAAGTCAACCTGCGCGCCGAGCAGCGGCGTGTGGGTGGACACCGGCGAACGCTGACCGGCCAACGTCCCGAGAAATACCGACACAGTGGCATCGCCAAATGAAACAGGTTGTGGCGCATAGTGATCGAAGCCCCGTGGGCCGTGCCGTGCGGAGTCGGGCAGGGCTACCCACAACTGCACACCATGTAAGACGGTCGTCTCCGGGGTGGACACCTCCGAGTGACAGATACCGGCGCCGGCCGTCATCAGGTTCAGCTCACCAGGGCGCACCATCGCGTGCACCCCGGCCGAATCACGGTGCTCGATCTCACCGCTGAACAACCAGCTGACCGTCTGCAACCCGGTGTGCGGATGCGGCGCGACATCCATCCCAGCCTGGGTGCGCACGTCTTCCGGGCCGTAGTGGTCGGCAAAACACCAGGCACCGACCAGAGATCGTTCACGCTGCGGCAGAGTCCGGCGGACTCGCATCGCGCGCGGTCCGCCCAGCGGAACCTCGCGTGGTCGCAAGATCTCCACCCTGCTGGGAGGGCCGGCGGCGCAGTCATATTCGGCGGGTGCTGCTTCGAGATTGCTCACAATTGCGCTCCCGGTCATCACCATTGACGCGACCGCTCCGACATTACCCGTGCCCCCGAAGCGGCGATATGACAGCGTTGATCACCATGACCGCACTCACTCCGCCGGGGCTGACGATCCGCGCCGGCGGGGATGCCGACTGGCAGGGGATGTCCTTGCTACTGGAAACCTGCTTTGGCGAGCGGGAATTGCCGGAGACCTCGGCGGTTTGGCAGAGCATGATCCCCGAGGGCGCCGTGGTTGTCGCCTGCGATGGCGCCGACCTGGTTGGCTCGGCGTGGTTTTACGACTTCCAGCTGACTCTGCCCGGCGGTGCGGTGCTTCCCGCAGCGGGAGTGGCCGGCGTCGCCGTGGCACCCACGCACCGCCGCCGCGGAACGTTGCGGGCCATGTTCGCCGAACTGGACCGCCGCATGGAGCAGGCAGGCTATCCGCTCGCGGTGCTGACGGCCTCTGAGGGCGACCTATACGGCCGGTTCGGTTACGGGGCTGCTACCGCGGACCTGGCGATGACCGTGCACCGCCGGCACGCCCGATTCCACCCGGCCGTTCCCGATCCCGGCGGTGTCCGAATCGCCCAGCCGATCGCCCAACGAGACCGCATCCAGGAGATCTACCAGCGGTGGAGACTACTTACCCCCGGTGGCTTGTGGGCCCCCGAACAGTGGTGGAACGAACTGTTCGCCGACTGGGCGGAGTACCGCGACGGCGGGACGCCGCTGATGGCGATGCTGCACGATGACGGCTTCGTCCTGTATCGCGTCCACCGCGGCGATGACGGCAGGCAAGTCCGGATAAACCACTTCGCCGCGGTGACCGACGACGCCTACATCGCGCTATGGCGGGCGCTGCTCGGCCTGGATCTGATGGACACGATCACCGTGTGCACCAGCCCCGAGGACCCACTGCCGCATCTGCTGACCAACGCCCGGCTGGTCCACACCGCCAGCTCTCAGGGTGAACTTTGGCTGCGCATCCACGACGTCTGCGCGGTACTGGCGGCCCGGGACTACGGCGCCGACGGATCGGTGGTGTTCGAGCTGGCCGACGCGCCGGGGACCGGCCCGCGATACGCGCTGGCTGTCCAGGGCGGCCGTGCCCAGTGCGTGCCCACCACCGCGCCGGCCGAGGTGCACACCGACCGGACCGTGCTGAGCGGAATCCTGCTCGGTGCGCACCGGCCGTCGGCGTTCGCGGCGGTCAAACGGTTGCGCTGCGACCCCACGGTGCTGCCGCGGCTTGACGCCATGTTCGCCGCGCACCGACCGGCGCAGCTGGGGTATCACTTCTGATTCTGATCCGGTACCTGCGCGCCGATCAGATCGAGGAGCCTTTTGAGTTCACGACGCTGGGTCGGTGTGAGTCGGCTCAGTAGCTGCTCGTCGGCGCGTTGCACCGCGGCCTCGGCGCGCTTGAGCAGGACCTCACCCTTGCCGGTCAACTCGGCGGGCAGCGCCCGGCCCGAGGACACCGTCGCCGGTCGAGTGATCGCACCCATGTCTTGCAATCCGCGCAGCACTAGGTTCATCGCCTGCGGCGACACATTGTTGCTGCGAGCCAGCTCCGCATTCGACTGGCCGGGCATGGCCGCCAAGATCCGCATACAGACGAATTCCGGCAGGCCCAGCCCCAGCGGACTCAGCTCGGCGGTCGCCCGGGGGCGCAGGTTCGTCATCACCCGGTAGAGCAGGTAGCCCAAAGGCTGATCGGCGTAGTCAGGCATGTCAAACATATTGACATGTATCAAGCACATTGATAGACAGGTGGTATGAGTGAATCCAAGGAAATAGAGCTCGAGTTCGACTCGGTGTATCGCGGGGAGTCCACAAAGATGGGCAACGGGGGTCCGGCACCGTGGAGTCTGGGGGAGCCGCAGCCGGAGTTGGCCACGCTGATCGAGCAAGGCAAATTCCACGGTGATGTGCTCGACGTGGGTTGCGGGGAGGCCGCGATCTCTCTTGATCTGGCCGAACGCGGCCACACCGTCGTCGGTTTGGATTCATCGCCGACGGCGATCAACCTGGCACGCGACGAGGCCGCCCGCCGTGGTCTGACCAACGCCACCTTCGACGTCGCGGATATCAGCTCGTTCACCGGTTACGACGGACGGTTCGGCACCATCGTCGACAGCACGCTGTTCCATTCCATCCCGGTGGAGGCCAGGGAGGGCTACCAACAGTCGATCGTGCGCGCGGCGGCGCCCGGCGCGTCGTACTTCGTGCTGGTGTTCGACCGTGCGGCGATCCCGGTACCGCCCCCGTTTGCAGTGAGCGCCGACGAGTTGCGCGAGGTGGTGTCGAAGTACTGGGTGATCGACGACATCGCGCCGGCGCGCATCCATGCCAACATCCCGGCAGGGCTGGACGGGGCGCCGGGCGGGCCGTTCATCGAAATGTCCGACGAACCCAACGGCCGAAAGTCGGTGCCAGCGTGGCTGTTGTCGGCGCACCTGGCCTGATCGGCCCCCGTGACCGGTCTCCGAGAGAGGTAGCGGCAATGTCGTTCCAGGTACCGCGCGGCACCCGTGGCGTTCGTCAGCCGGCGTTTCTCAACCCGGCGCTCAAGGTGCTGAACAAGTTCATGTCGGGCCGAATTCGCAAGACGGGTAAGGCCTTTGGGTCGATGCCCGCCCTGGTGTTAACGACGATCGGTGCCAAGAGCGGGCTGGAACGCAGCACCCCGGTCGGCTATTTCCCCGATGGGCAGGACAGGTGGCTGATCGTCGCGTCCTTCGCCGGGGCGGCGAATAACCCCGCCTGGTATCACAACATCGCCGCTCATCCTGACCGGGTGCGCATCGAAATCGGTGGGCGTACCGAGAACGTCACCGCAGAGGAACTGCACGGCGCTGAACGGGATGCGGCGTGGAAGAACATCACCGCGACCGCCGAGCGCTTCGCGGAGTATCAGGAAAAGACCGACCGGGAGCTGCCCATCCTGCGACTTACCGGAGCCAGCGCCTCATAGGCCATCGCGCTAGCCCGCTCCGGCCGGCACGGCATCGACCGGCGTCAGCGCGAGGGGAAGCCAGTAGGTGCCGGGCCCATCGCCGGGACAGCCGGGTGCAGCGACGACGAAGGTCCGTTCGACGGTGAAAGCTCCGCCGGGTTGGGGCACCAAGACGTCTGAGCGGACACTTGGCGCGGTACCCCCGGCGTCGCAGTGGAACGGGTATTCACTGGTGGACTCCCAGCGATTGTTGTTCCAGGCGTAGTCGTACATCGCCGGCGCGTTGGGGTTCTGGGCGATCTCGGTCAGCCGAAACCAGTGCGCCACACAGCCATTCACGTCGCAGTTGGTGCTGAACTGGCCGTACTGCGTAGCCGGTTCCGAGGCGGCCGGCTGACCGTTGAACGTCTGCCGAGAATGGTCGATGAAGACGCTGTAGTAGCCGTAGATCGGTACGGGTTCGGCGCGATCGGCCTGGGCGACCGGAGCGGTCAGCGGCATCAGGCAGGTCGCGAAGGTCAGCGAAGACACGACTGTGCGGTACATGCCCACGACATAACCACGCCCGACCCAACCCCGGGCGGGAATCCCCCCGGCCCAGTCAGCCGGCCCGACGGTGTGAATTTGTTGTGTCCCCGCATCCCCGGCGCTGCTTGTCGACGGCGACCGAAACGATCGTCCGCACCAGCTGGATGAGGTCGCTGCGGTGGTGGACGGCGCCGCCGACGGTGACGATCCACAGCCGGGGACCGGGGGACTGGAGCAGGCGTTGAAGTTTCAGTTGGTGTCCGGGCTCGGTGAAAATACGCGGCCGCACCACCGCGTCGTCGGAGCCGCGGTGCAGGATCTGAGCCTGGATGGGTCTGTCGTCGGTTCGGCGCACCGCCACGGCCGACGGCGTCTTGTGCACTTCAAGCGTCGCGGTCGGGTGGGTACCGGAGGTCCCGATCTGTATCACATCACGATGCAGTGGAACGCTGAGATAGATAGTGTCGGAATGTAATTCGTCGATGCGGTTGGCAATTTCCGCTGGCAGAACGAGCGCGTCGTCATCGGTGTTCGGATGCCTTGGGGGCGAGCCCGGGGAGTCGTTCGACGTCATGATCCAGACGAACCTAACGATAACGATAACGATTGTCAATAATAGGGGTGGGGCGATTCCTTCGCGAGAGGCCCATCTACTATGGAGCTACGTAGGTCGGGGAAATTCAGGGAGATGGTGTTGATGTCGCGGGCACTTCGGCGGCTGCTGCCGGTGGCCGTGGTGTTGGCCGTGCTGGGACCGCTGGTCGCATCGGCGGCACCGCCGTCGACCGGTTTGAATGCGAAAACCCAGGCCCAGGCTGCGGCGGGCCCGGTCGTGTTGTCGATCACCCCGGGGCCGGACGCCCGCGACGTCGATCCTCGGGTACCGGTGATCCTCACCGCGTCTAACGGCACTCTCCGGAGTGTTGCGATGGTCAACGACAGCGGTAAACCCGTCGAGGGAGTGTTAACACCGGACAACACCGTGTGGAAACCCACCGTCCCGTTGGGATACGGCCGCACCTACACCGTGACGGCGATCGCGATCGGCCCCGACGGCACCACCCGCGCCCTGGTGTCGACGTTCTCCACGCTGGTGCCCGGTAACCAGACCTCGGTCCGGCTCACCACCACCGGCGACCACGATTTCGTCAACGGCAATACCTACGGCGTCGGCACCGTCATCGTCGCGCGGTTCGACGAACCGATCCCGGATCATGCTGCCGCAGAACGGGTTCTGCGGGTGCGCACCGATCCACCGACCGAGGGCGCGTGGAATTGGGTCGACGATCAGACCGCGCATTGGCGGCCACGGCACTACTTCACCCCAGGCACCACGGTGGCCGTCGCCGCCGATATCTACAGCGTCGCCTTGGGCAACGGCCTCTACGGCCAGGCCGACGTCGCCACTCGGTTCCGCATCGGTGATTCACACATCGCCATCGCCAACGACATCACCAAGCAGATCAGCGTGTTCAAGAACGGACAGCTGGTGCGCACGATGCCGACCTCGATGGGCATGGGCGGCAGCGAGTCCATCGGCGGGCACACCATCCATTTCTGGACCCAGCGCGGCATCTACACGGTGATGGGCAAGGCCAATCCGGTGGTCATGGACTCCTCGACCTACGGGCTGCCGATCAACTCGCGGCTGGGGTACAAGGAGACGGTCAACTACGCCACCCGGATCAGCACCGACGGTATCTATCTGCATCAGTTCGAGGACACCCTCTGGGCGCAGGGCAACACCAACCTCTCGCACGGCTGCCTGAACCTCAGCGCCGAGCATGCCCGGTGGTTTTACGACTTCTCCCAGCCTGGCGACATCGTGGAGGTTCGCTTCACCGGTGGCCCGCCGCTGGAGCTGTCGCAGAACGGCGACTGGAGCGTGCCGTGGGACCAGTGGGTGAAGGGCAGCGCGCTCTGAGCTTCGGCGCCGCGCCGGCATAGCGGCCCCTGGATCAGCGATGACAGATCGCCATGATGAGCACCGGGGCCAGGACCAGGCCCGCCAACGTTGCGATCACAGCGATCCGGTGGCGCAACCGTGCGCCGAGGGTGGCCGGCTCGACCAGCCGGGCGGCCCGTTCCAGGACCGCGGTATCGGCGGCGCCGACCGCGACACCGTTCGCGGGTAGCGGATCTACCAGGCTGAGCAGCCCACCGAGCAGCGTCGCGGAACCGTGACGACGAACCGCGACATCGTCGGCGCGCATTTCCAGTAATCGCCCCGCGGCGGTGAAGGCCGCGGGAAACAGCGGTAGCCGGGGCATCGTGGTGGCCAGCGCCCGGCACAGCATCAGCAGTTGCGGATGACGGCCCCGCAGGTGTGCACGCTCGTGGGCCAAGATCGCCGCCAGTTCGGCATCTCCGAGCACCGCCAGCGCACCAGTGGTCACCACGATCGCGTCCGGTCTGCCGGCGACGCAATAGGCCGTGGGTGTCGATGAGGGCAGGATGACCGCGTCACCGGAGCCCCCATGTGAGCCGAGAAGCCTTGCGGCATCGGCATGTTCGCGGCTGCGAGCCCAGGACCGGCGCCCCGCGACGACCGAACGCAGCGCAACGGTCACGGTCAGAATCGCCGCCATTGCGGCCATGGCGTTGAGTGCGGTGCTTTCGGTCCAGCTGAGATGGCCCACCGCCAGGATCATGTCCACACAGAACTTTTCCGATGTGGCCAGCGGGATCCCGAGTATTCCCAGCAGCAGCCCGACTCCGGTGGCAAGCCACGCCAACACGCTGAGCGCAACGGCGGTCAGCCACACCGTCAGCGAAAGCCGCGGAGACAGTCCGCGACGGGTCAGCGGGGCCAGCACCCGCGGCCCCAGCCAGGTCAATGCCGCGCCGTAGAGCAGCAGACACACGGCAATGTTCATGACCGGTCCCGCCGCCGGGTCAGCTTGCGCAGTGCTACCCGCAGCCGCGCGGACTCTTCGTCGTTCATCTGACCCAGAAAGAAGCTGAGCACCAGTTCGGTGTCGCCACCGGAGTGAAACGCATCGCGCATCAGGTTGGCCGAGCGCTCCTCGCGGGTCATCTGGGGCCAGTAGCTGTAGGCCTTGCCGACCCGCTGCCGTTCCAGCCAGCCTTTGCGGTGCAGGTTGTCCATGGTCGACATCACGGTGGTGTAGGCGATCTCCCGGGCTCCGGTCAGCTCATCGAATATCTCTCGGACCGTCACCGGGGCAGAACGTGTCCAGATGCGGTCCATCACCACGGCTTCCAGATCGCCGAATCCGCGCTTCTGCATTACCTGAATCCCTAACCGTTCCGATATCTACTATCGAGATACGTAGATGTGGGGGCAGTTTACCCATGCCTTACCTATGCCTATTGCGGAACGAGGAGCTGATGGGCCTGTGGCACGGTGGCCGTGATGGCGGCAATGGGCTGTTGGTGACGGCGGCCCTGGTGGTGTGCGGAGCTCTCGTTGCCGCCATTGCCGTAGCCGCCGGTTGGCTCAGGCTCGGGAGTTCGGGGGCGCCTGCCGTTGCTCCGCAGACCGCCGCGGCGCAGCGGTGCGAGGCCGACGTAATGGGGCGGTTGGTCGCGCCGGAGCGAGCCAGCATCGCCGATCTGCGCACCGAGGACAGCAGTCTCGACCTCGACGGCCGCGACATGTTCCCGGTGACACTCGACGACCCGCTCAAGGGTGTCGATACCGCGCGGATCACCGTGCTGAACGTCTCCGGTGTGGTCAATGGGGAAAATGAACTCGGCTACGTGATCCAAGACCATTTCGATTGCCGCGCCTATTTCGT